>JBGTEI010000237.1:0-7506 GCA_041747875.1 Pyrinomonadaceae bacterium
ACCGCATCAGAAACTCCTTCTTCAAATATTTTGAAATTTTCATTGAAGAGATTTCCAAGGTGTTTGGCTTTTGCGTCGTAGGCATCTTTATCGTCCCAAGTGTTGCGCGGGTTTAAGATCTCGCCCGGGACATCCGGACAGCTTGAAGGAACCAAAACACCGAAGACCGGATGCGCATCGAAGTCAGATTTTGCGAGTTCGCCGTTAAGAATTGCTCTGATCATTGCACGGGTGTGATGGATCGACATACGTTTGCCGGTTCCGTATGCTCCGCCGCTCCAACCTGTGTTGACGAGCCAGCAATTTGCATTATTTTTTTCCAGTTTTTCGGCCAACAACTCCGCATAAACCGCCGGATGACTCGGCATAAACGGTGCGCCAAAGCACGATGAAAATGTCGCTGTCGGCTCCGTTACGCCCTTTTCGGTCCCGGCAACTTTCGCCGTGTAACCCGAAATAAAGTGATACATCGCCTGTTCACGCGTCAATTTTGAAACCGGAGGAAGTACGCCAAATGCATCTGCGGTCAGCATAATAACGTTTTGCGCATTTCCGCCGTATCCCTTTTCAATAATATTGTTGATCGATTCAAGCGGGTAAGAGGCTCTTGTATTTTCAGTTTTTGAACCATCGTCGAGATCGAGCTTTCCGGTAGCTTCAACGTAGACAACATTCTCGAGCACGGTCTCCCTCATCATCGTTGTTTTATAGATGTCGGGTTCCATTTCCGGATTCAGCTTGATAACTTTCGCGTAACAGCCGCCTTCGTAATTGAATACGCCATCGTCTGACCATCCATGTTCATCATCGCCGATCAAAGCGCGTTCGGGATCTGCGGAAAGCGTTGTTTTTCCGGTTCCGGAAAGTCCGAAGAAGATCGCCACGTCGCCTTTTTCGCCGACATTTGCCGAGCAATGCATTGACATCACACCGCGCTGCGGCATAAGGAAATTCATCAATGAAAATACTGATTTTTTTGTTTCACCTGCATACGACGTGCCGCCGATGAGAACGAGTTTTTGCGAGAAATCAACAAGAATAAAGGTTTCCGAACGCGTACCGTCTCTTTCCGGATCTGCTTTAAAGCTTGGAATATTGATCACTGTAAACTGCGGCTCGAAAGCTTCGTCCTTTGTTTGGCGTACGAACATATTGCGCGCAAAAAGTGAATGCCATGCAAGTTCGTTGATGATACGAACCGGCAATTGATAGTTTGGGTGTGCGCCGGCGTAAGTGTCCCGAACAAATATCTCTTTTCCCTTAAGATATTCCATCATTCGCTCTTTTATGCCGTTAAATTTCTCTTGAGAAAAAGGTTTGTTTACGTTTCCCCACCATATTTTATCTTCGGTGGAAGGTTCTTTTACGGTAAATTTGTCGTTCGCCGAACGACCCGTATGTTCCCCTGTTTCGACGACAACCGCGCCGTCCTTTGTGATGATCCCTTCGCCGCGATCTTCAATAATTTTGTACAATTCGTCAGCGTCGAGATTCCAATAAACTTTTGATAGATCTGTAAGACCATAGTTTCCGAGTCCATAATTGGTATTCTTACGTCCAATCTCCTCGGTCTCGCGTTTTAAATTCGGTTCCATTCTGGTAATCTCCAAAAAATTTTGTGTTAATAAAGAAAAATGAGCAATAAGCTCATATTTTCTAATGTATTCCGCTAGTTTAACAACACATTAACAAAAGTTAAAGGTAGATCGGTATTAATGATCAGCCGAAAAACGCATTGAAAAGCCTGCCTTATTTTTAATGTTAGCGAAGTTAAGATCTCTTTTTTGAAAGCGTATGAAAGATAACCGCGAATATCACTATCAAACCTCCGAGAATTGCCCATTTTGAAGGAGTCTCTTTGATAAACAAAAATACCCAAACAGGATTCAGGAGCGGCTCGATAAAACCGATGATACTAGCATCCAGCGAGCGAACACCGCGGGCGACTCCGTAGGTAAAAAGCAGGTAGGCAATGCCGATTTGGAAAATACCAAGGTACGAAACGGCGAGCAGATCGATCGCAGTCGGGGGTTGCGGATTTGTTAAGATCAGCGGAAGCATAAATACGACTATAAGAATGTTTCCGTAAAAAACTGATAAGGCAGGATTAAATCTCAATGACCGCGGATGTCTTAGATAAACAAAATAAAGCCCTAAACAAATTCCTGAGACCAAACCCGCAATATTTCCGGCGAATATGTTTGTTGCAAGTTTATTTTGCAAATTTGGAGCTTCAAGGAAGAACAAGCTCATCCCTAAAAGGCAAACAATTACAGTGATGAGATCTTTTACGTGAAACTTTTCCTTTAGAATAAGCGGCGCAAAAATCAGGATGTAAATTGGAGCGGTATATTGAAGGAAGATCGCGTTTGCCGCGGTCGTGTTTTTGTTTGCGAATACAAATGCAGAAAGCGTTCCTGCGTAGAAAAGTGACGAGAATAGTACCAGCCAATCAAACTTAAGCTCTTTTTTTATAGTAATAAATATTCCAACCGCGATCGCAGCGAATAGAGATCGTCCGAAATTTACGTGAAATGCGTCTAAAGAAGTAAGTTTTATGAAAAGTCCGCCGGTCGACCAAAGGAGAACGGCGAAGATCACCAGAAGTATCGGAGGGAAGTTGTTGGTTTGGCTTTGATTTTCCACAAGGCGCAAGCGATTGTAAAGATAGAATTATTTGGGCCAGTAAGAGGATCGATTCTATAACTGGCCCAAAAAAACATTAGCCTTCCGTTGCACTGCTCAAAACGTCGTCGATCGTTTCACGCAGCTTTTTCGCCGATGTTGTTGCCGGTTCTAATTCAACTCTTTCGACGCCGTAAATTTTCTTGCCGAACACTCCATTCCAGGGAGGGAGCACGATCGAAACCGAACCTTCCGCTTGTGCCTGACAGGCAAGACGCATGATTGGTTTTGCTTCGTCGCCTTGTTTGTATCCGAAAACCTTCATTTGTTTTCGCTCGAGTCTTGCAACATCGGAAAGCCGTTCGGCACCACCGACAACCCCAACCCAACAGGTGCCGCATGCAGCCGAGCGACATTCGACCGGAATTACGCCTTCACCGCTGCGCGGATCTCTTTCGAGCCAGTCTTGTGATTGATCGCGTGCCGCGCCTGAGGCAAGCTCTTCATTATAAATGACATCGAACTTCGAACCTTTTTTAGTTTCGTCCCAATTAACGCTAAATTTTTTATCAACTGTTCGAAGAAAACCAAGTATTCCGCCTTTTTTCTCCTTCTTTCGTGCGTCCAAAACCTTATCCGGTGATTTCGAAAGCAATCCCGAAGCTTTTGCAGTATCACCTGAAGTCGCTTTGAATGCTTCGAGTCCGGTCTGAACAATTGTCATCATTCCGACCGCGGTGATTCCTATCAATAATGATGAATCCTGATTGACACTTTTTGCAGCTGACCTTCCAA
Organism: Pyrinomonadaceae bacterium; assembly: GCA_041747875.1. Classification (GTDB taxonomy): domain Bacteria; phylum Acidobacteriota; class Blastocatellia; order Pyrinomonadales; family Pyrinomonadaceae; genus Aridibacter. The sequence goes on from JBGTEI010000237.1 coordinate 3,421, forward strand.
TAGTGCGAATTTCGTTTGCGAGGTCCATCTGGTCAGAATCAAATGACGCGGATCTTTCAATGATCGCCTTTTTTACATCCGCCCAAAAACGATGCGCCCACAAAAAATTGTGCGACGAATCGATCTCGGTTTTAAGTTCATAACTACCCTGCATAGCAAAACCATGGAGGGTCGCCTCCTTATCTTCCGCCTTTTGTAAATATTTATATAAGGAAAGCGGGTAAAACCGGAACCAAATTTGGACGGCGTTTTGATCGACGTCATGGATCTCCGGGATTAAACGGCTGATCGTTTCAAGCCATTGATTTTCGGTAAAATTATTCAGGTGGTTTTCAAACCCTGTTGTATTGTTTTCAGTCATAATTGCCTCTGGATATCGCGATTGTTGTTTAGCCTTGTGCGGTTAGTTCTGCAAAAATAGAAATTCTACAAATAAAACCGTAATTGCGCAAAGGTTCGCTTGACAAACTTTTCCTGAATCCGTATATTCTGAAGTTTCGGACTTTTCGTCTGACTCAAGCTGTTATGAGGTTTATACAGTTTGGTTTGAAAACGCAGACGTTTGATTTTTATCAAACGTGCAACAATTATTGTGGCGTAAAATCAAGTGATCGCATCTTTGGATGTGCCAACACTTGACGGCAGAGCTAATCGCAAAGATTACGTATCTTATTTTTTACTAAGCTACGCTACAGAAAAGTTGAGAAGAAGGAATTAAACTGCGTAAACGATTCCTGATAATATTTAAGGTTAATACCAAAAAAATTGTGAATGCGTAGCCGCTTGTGCTAACTGCCGAAATTAATTCGGTAAGAGGCAGGTTACGGGATGTTTTACGCTTTAAATAGAGATTTTAAGTTTTGGGATCTTTATCCCATATCAGCCGGCGGGATGCCGGGAATTGGAAATTATGCCAACGATTAATCAATTAGTTCGCAACGGTCGAAAGAAGTTAACGTACAAAACGGCAAGTCCTGCACTCCAGGCAAGTCCGCAAAAGCGTGGAGTTTGTACGCGTGTTTACACCCAGACCCCGAAAAAACCTAACTCGGCACTTAGAAAGGTAGCTCGTGTTCGTTTAACAAACGGTATTGAGGTCACAACTTATATACCGGGTATCGGACACAACTTACAGGAGCACTCGATCGTTCTGATTCGTGGCGGCCGTGTAAAAGATCTTCCGGGTGTTCGTTATCACGTTATCCGCGGAACACTTGATTCATCGGGTGTCGAAGGTAGAAATCAAGGGCGTTCGAAATACGGCGCTAAACGGCCAAAGGGAAATAAATAATTCCAATAGTGAAAAGAGTTTATAGCTGAAGAGTAAAAAGTTATGCCAAGAAGAAGAGTTGCTGAGAAAAGACAAATTCTGCCGGATCCGATCTATAACAGTTCGATAGTATCGAAATTTATAAACGGAATTATGTTAACCGGAAAGAAATCCACTGCCGAGAAGATTTTCTATGGTGCAATGGACGAAATTAGCGAAAAGACCAACGAAGATCCGTTAAAGATATTTAAAGCGGCTTTAGATAATGTCGCGCCGAATCTTGAAGTTAAGTCTCGACGAATTGGTGGCGCTACATATCAGGTACCGATCGAAGTTTCACGAGACAGACGAAATGCATTGGCGATTCGCTGGATCGTATCTCATGCACGTGCTCGCGGTGAGAAGACAATGAAAGAAAGACTCGTTGGCGAAATACTTGACGCAAGCAGCAATCGCGGCGGTTCAGTTAGAAATAAAGAAAACGTTCACAGAATGGCGGATGCGAATAAGGCGTTTGCTCATTACAGATTTTAATAGTTAGTAAAAAGTTAATCGTTAATTGTAAAAAGATTTTTTGGGTGTCGAAAGGCGAACTATAGTTATCAATTCTCGATTTACGGATAGAAGAAAATGTCAAAGATTACGTTAGACAAATTTAGAAACATCGGCATTATGGCTCACATCGATGCGGGTAAAACCACAACGACCGAGCGTGTGCTTTTTTACACAGGTGTTTCACACAAGATCGGTGAAGTTCATGACGGCGCAGCGACAATGGACTGGATGGAACAGGAACAAGAACGCGGTATTACAATTACATCCGCAGCAACAACCTGCTACTGGAAAAGAAACGACATTGAACACCGAATCAATATTATTGATACACCCGGACACGTTGACTTCACGATGGAAGTTGAGCGTTCACTTCGTGTTCTTGACGGAGCTGTAGCAGTATTTGACGGTGTGGCGGGAGTTGAACCGCAGTCCGAAACTGTATGGCGTCAGGCAGATAAGTACCGAGTTCCGAGAATTTGTTTTATTAACAAATTGGACAGAGCGGGCGCATCATTTGATCGTTCATTCAAATCTCTTGAAGAACGACTTGGTGCAAACGCGATCGCCCTTCAAATTCCGATCGGTGCAGAAGACCACTTCCTTGGCGTTGTTGATCTGATCACAATGAAGGCACTCCTTTGGAAAGATGAAACCAAAGGCGCAGAGTACGAAACGGTTGAGATCCCCGAAGATCTAAAAGCGAAAGCTCAGGAAGCTCGCGACCTTATGATCGAGGCGGTATCCGGGGTGGACGACCACTTGATGGAGAAATACCTCGAAGGCGAAGAGATCACTGAAGATGAAATTCGCGCAGGACTCAGACGCGGAACACTCGAACTCAAAATCGTTCCGGTTGTAATGGGAACTGCCTTTAAGAATAAAGGTGTTCAAACACTACTCGATGCAGTGGTTGATTACTTGCCGAGTCCGCTTGAGGTCAGAGCAATTGAAGGTATCGACCCCGATACCGATGAAGTTGAGGCGCGTGAGGCTGACGAAAATGCACCTTTTTCAGGCTTAGTATTTAAGCTGATGGCCGACAAACACTTAGGCCAGCTCGCATTTGTACGCGTTTATAGCGGAACGATTGAAGCCGGATCTTACGTTATAAATACCGGTAAAAAGAATAATAAAGAGCGCGTTGGACGAATCATGCGTATGCACGCCAACAAGCGTGAAGATATCGAATCGGCATCGGCGGGTGAGATCATCGCTATCGGCGGCATGAAGAATGTGACAACCGGCGATACGATCTGCAGTGCGGATGATCTTATTATCCTCGAATCAATTGAATTTCCGGATCCGGTCGTACAGGTTGCAGTTGAACCAAAAACTCGCGCTGACCAAGACAAAATGGGTATTGCGCTCAATCGTCTGGCGCAGGAAGATCCAAGTTTCAGAGTTTCGACCGATCACGAAACCGGACAAACGATCATCGCCGGAATGGGCGAACTTCACCTCGACATTATTGTTGACCGCATGAAGCGTGAATTCGGCGTTGAAGCCGGAGTCGGTAAACCGCAAGTTGCATATCGGGAAACAATTACACGCGCGGCGGAAGGAAAAGAAATATTCAAGAAACAATCCGGTGGTCGTGGTCAATTTGCACACGTTGAATTGTCGATCGAGCCGGCACCCGGTGAAGAATTTGTCTTTGAAGATAAGATCACCGGCGGTGCGATCCCTAGACAATTTATTAGACCTGTTGAAAACGGGATCAAAGATGCGCTTCAGCGTGGTTATTTGGCCGGATATGAACTTGTCGACATCAAGGCTACTTTAAATTTTGGTTCGTTCCACGAGGTTGACTCGGACGAGCGTTCGTTCCAAATCGCCGGAAGTCTTGCGTTTCAGGATGCAGTTAAGAAGGCAAAACCAGTTTTACTGGAGCCGGTTATGAAAGTTGAAGTGGTAACTCCCGAAGAATATATGGGAGCTGTAAACGGCGATTTGAACAGACGCCGCGGCCAAATTGAAAAAATGGAACCGCGTCCGGGAAATGCTTCTGTGATTACCGCGTTTGTTCCGCTATCGGAAATGTTTGGTTATACAACGGATCTTCGTTCGGCGACACAAGGACGCGCTACTTCATCAATGCATTTTGAACGTTATGAAAAAGCACCGGCGAATGTATCGGAAGAAATTATTGCAAAAGTAAAAGGCGTAGCTAGTTAAAGAATTTTTAGGAGAGTAGGGACAGAATTATGAGCAAAGAGAAGTTTGACAGATCGAAGCCGCACGTAAACATAGGAACGATCGGA
>JBGTEI010000238.1:0-2417 GCA_041747875.1 Pyrinomonadaceae bacterium
CGTACTTTATCGAGACCAACCGGCGGAAATCAATTTCGCAGAGCTTCTCGCAAACAAATACAAATCGCTCCATTGCTTGATCATAGTCAAACCCCATCCGGCGTATCACGCCGTATATCGAATCCGAATGCTTTTCGCAAAATAGAGTCCAGGCGCGAAACGGCTCCCGACGAAATAATTTCAGCAATTCATCATCGGACATGGAAGGCTTTTCACGGGGAAAAAAGCTCATTTGTTCATCACAAAGGAATCTAGCTAATCGTTCTCAAAACTGTTCTCGAAGGGGATCCGTCTCCGGCGCCGCCCGAGATCTTTAGGGGAAGACATATCAACTCGTAATCGCCTGTCGTTACCTTTCGCAGATCAAGCCCCTCGAGAATGATCACCTCGTTCTTAAGAAGTGTAATATGCGTTTCCGGGGATTCGGCGTCAAATGCTTCTACCGAGAGATAATCGATCCCAACAAGCTTTAGACCCTTTTTAACTAAGACATTTGCCGCCGCAGGTGAGATATAAGTGAAATCCTTTCGAAACCCCAGCTCAAAATGTGTCCAAAATTCCGAATTCCTGGTTTTGAACAAAACGCGTTCGACACCACTCAGATCTTCAACGTGCTCCGGCTCGATCGACATTACGTCATCATCCAATTCGACGACGCGGCATTTGCCGATAAGCGTTTCAAGGTCAAGATCTATTACCTTCTTTGTCCCTCCAATAAAGTGATTCGGAGCGTCGACATGAGTTCCTGTGTGGACACCCATACAGATCTGCGAGACATTTGCGTCGTCGCCATTCTCGATCGAAAGCTTGAGTTTAATATCTACGCTCGGGTCTCCTTCATAGACCGGTGTTTCCGAGCTGACCGGCACACTTACGTCATATATTTTCATCGTGTTGAAATTTTAATACTTTGGGTTTTCTTAGTAAAAGGAAAAATCCGAAGTTTCAATTCTTCGTAAACCGTTGAAAAATTTGACGGTAATGTCAAAATGCCTTTATTGGTTGTTATTACCCCTCTAAACGGGTGGGGACACGGCAGTGAAAATATCCTATTATCGAATAATTTCGAGACCGATCTCAAACGGAGATCGGGTAGAACACTATTAAAACAACTCCTTTCGTTTTGCCGGTCACAGTTATCTTTTGTTTTTTAGCGCAATAAGTTACGGAGATCCTGAGGATTAAAATATGGAAAAATTAGAAACCGCGGAAAACCCAACAAAGGTAAGAGTTTTGGGTGGACTGCTCGTCATTATCGGTGCCGGACTGGTAGCAGGAATGGCGAAAATTATGTTGTGGATTGGTGACATTTCACAAAATGGTGATGTTGATTCGACCGGGGAAAAATGGAACGCAACCCCGCAGGAACAGCAGATCACGTTCTTGATACTTGGTGCAGTGATGGTTTTTGGACTTTCTTCAATTGTTACCGGTTTGTGGCAGATGATCTCCGGAAGGCGTAATCGCAAGTTGATCTGGCTAATGATCGCCTTGTGGATCGTATTGTTGGTATTAGCCTGGGGAATCCGTTCCTATTTTTGAGGTTACGTCCGCATCTGCCGTTGGAAACCCAGGGATCATAATAGACAAAGAAAATCAGGAGTTACCCCGAAAAAATGAATAAAACATATTTTTAAAAAAGATCTGCCTTTATTTTGCTGCTGCCTGCCAGTTTTCCACTATAGTATTTGGAAAACGTAAGAACCTCTGCTAGAAATAATCTATGGAAATTCAGCACGAAGAAAACGGGAAAAAGGGCGGATTCTATATCGAGAAGGACGGAAAACGCCTCGCACTAATGACATATACAATGGCCGGCGAAACGAGGATGATAATCGATCATACTGAGGTTGACGATTCACTCCGCGGTACCGGAGCGGGGAAAAAACTCGTTGCGGCCGGTGTCGAATATGCTCGTCAGAATAACTTAACGGTATTGCCGCTATGTCCTTTTGCAAAAGCCGTAATTGCCAAGACGCCGGAATTTCAGGATGTTTTGAAGTAATACGGACACGCGCAAACGGAAGTATTTCGATCGATTTCGTATTATTAGATCCTCATTGTGTGGTCGCAGATTATCGACGACACGCTTCCTAACGGTCGCGTTTCTGCACTTTATTTTCGCGCCTTTTCGCGTATTTCGCGGGCAAAAACTTTTCTTAGTATGAAGACCCAGATTATCTCAGCCTCAAGTTACTCAAATACAGCGCCGCTTATCTGGTCGTTTCTCTACGGCTCGCGGCGCGGAAAGTATGAGGTGATACTCGATACCGCTCCGGCGCGTTCGGCAGAACTTCTGGCAAAAAACGAAGTTGATGCCGCGCTGGTTCCCGTCATCGCAGCTCAGTTGATCGAAGGTGTAAGGATCATTCCGGACGTCTGCGTCGGCGCAAAAGAAAAGGTCCGGAGCGTTTGTC
>JBGTEI010000239.1:0-4570 GCA_041747875.1 Pyrinomonadaceae bacterium
CCTGCCCCGTTTTTTCGCAGCGGCAAATTATCCGGTTTTTAGAATCATTGATTATTAACAAATGGAAAGCTTATGAAGATATCTACTTTTTTAAGGATCGTTAGTTATTCTATTGTTTTGGTCGCACTCGCGGCCACGGCATTTTCTCAACAAACGCGAAACTGGAAAATTTCGGATTTTCTTCGGGAACTTCCGAAGCAATATAAAACCTATGAAGGCGACATCTCTCAGCCCACACCCGAATCAACCTTTATTGACCTGAAAAATGGCTACGCAGCTTACTTAACAGTGCCAAACGGTGATAAGGCTGAGGTATTTTTTGAAATGGCGATGTTCAACTCGCAAAAAGAAGAGCCGACGATCGTAGTTTCGAACTACAAATATGATTTTGTATGTTTTGATTACGACACATTCTTCTTACAAAAAAAAGGAAAACGTTGGGTTGACGTAAGATCGAAAGTTTTACCGAAGCTAAGCGAAGAAATGTTTTTTGTCGACCCCGAATCGTACGAATATTACGTCGAACAGAAAAAGAAGCTTGGCGACAAAGTAGGCGGTTTGTCAATGCACTTTTATCCGCCCCGGGAAGGGACCGTAATGAACGTAAGCCTTGATCTCTGTGATTATGTTGATGATTCGGTGATCGAAAGCGAAGCCAATAATTTCCTTACCGTTTCAGACGCACTTAAAACGATATCGTTAAAATGGAACAAAGAAATTGCAAAATTTGAAATTGTTACAGAACAGCAATAACCTAGCGTAACGAGGCGCAAGGGATCGCATCAATAGCCTCTATGAATTGACCTGAAAATTTCAAATTTTCAAAAACCTTTGCGAAGTCAACATATTTGACCTGATCCTCGTTTTTATGAAGATACTTTCGCCAATTGTCACCGAGTCCTGAAAGGGTAATGCTTGGGATCCCGATCTCGCGAAAGGATTTTGAATCCGAACTCGCCCCTCTGAATTCTTTTAACGAAAAGGAAGCATTTCTGGCTGCTGCAACCTTCCGCGCAAGATCGATCAATTTTTTATCCGAAATGTCCTCAAGGGCCCAAGTTTCCGAAAACCCGAAACTGTCGAAATTGACCATCGCGCAGTAATTTTGTCGCGCACCTTCAGGAATTCTTTCCGCCATTGCCTGAGAACCCTTTAGTCCTTTTTCTTCTTTATCAAATGCGGCGAATTTGAACGATTTTTCGTTATCTCTTGACCTAAGTTCGCGATAAAGATTTGCTAAAATTACGATCCCGGTCCAATTATCGATCGCGCCGCAGCCCGAATTTGTCTTATCGTAATGCGCACCGAGAATAACGGTTTCATCCGATTTCCCTTCCAGTGTAACAACGGCATTTTGACCGCCCTCAAAATTTTCAATTATAAAATCATCTTCGGATGCGCCTGACGCAAGAAACAGTTTCTTTACTTCCGCGAACCGATCGTGATTATCACAATCGACCGCTTCAATCTGGTCTTTGATCGTATCGAGCGCCGGTGATCCAAGCTTATTTCGATCGAAAAGCGCGCATGCCGAAACGCACGATAGCATGAAGAAGATAGTAAGATGTTTTGAATACATTCGGCTTAGTCGCGAAATAGCCTATCGAAACGCATCGCACGTTTTCGAATCGATCGCCGCGATCACATTTAATGAAAAGAGATATCCATAATAAACACTCGAAGCATTTACGTTCTTTGAAACATCGCGGGAAGTGTGAAGATATTGAATCCATTTGTCTGATAAACCGTGAATGGCGAGCGAAGGTATTTTAATGCTCATGAAAGAAGCCGAATCAGAAGTCGCTCCCAGAATCGACGCCTTACCAAACGGGTATTGCATCTTTTTCGCCGTTTCTTCGGCAAGATCGACCAGTTTTGAGTCGGAGATACTTGTCATCACCTGGGGATATGCCATACCAAAACTATCGAGGTTTACCATAGCGCAGTAGTTTAACCGTTCGTCTTTCGGAATCGCGTTAGTCATGGCCTTCGAACCGATCAATCCGCTTTCTTCCTTCCCAAATGCAACAAACTTGATCGTTTTTTCCGTGTCAAAGTCTTTCATCGTTTGATAGAGATTGGCGACGATAACAATTCCGCTCCAATTATCGATCGCTCCGCAACCACCGCCTTCTTCATCATAATGTGCGCCAACGACGATGATCTCTTTTGACTTCCCCTGTTTTTCAACCACGAGATTTTCAACGTTCTTAAAATCTTCGATCTTAATCTCCGCCTCAGACGCACCTTTTGCAAGAAAAAGCTTCTTAACACCCTCGAGTCTATCTTTATTTTTGCAGGGAACCGCATTAATATCTGCACCGATCTCATCGGCAGTTGATGGGACCCTGCCATCCGGAGTCTGAGCGATTGCGGACACTGCAAGGACTGAAACTGCAACCAATACGATTAGCGTCCTTAGGAAAATTTGTTTGGAATTCATGCCTTGTGTCGAGTTTCTCCCATAATTAATTTTATCGAGTGGGGCAAGATATCTTTTATTACGTCGAAGCATTCTTTTACACCTTTTGGCGAACCGGGAAGATTTATTATCAAAGTAGCATTGCGAATTCCGGATACGCCCCGTGAAAGAATGGCAAACTTCGTATTCTTCATTGTTTCATATCGCATTGCCTCGGATATTCCAGGTGCCAACTTTTCGATTACTGCGAATGTTGCTTCCGGAGTATTGTCTCTTTCGGCAAAACCCGTTCCGCCGGTTGTCAGTATCAGGTTTGCGTCTGTCTCCGTGAGTGAATAAAGAGTTTGACGGAGATTTTCAAAGTCGTCGGATACGATCACCCGGTCAATTATCTCTGCATCGATCCCGGAAAGACAATCCGCTAAAACGTCACCCGAAACATCGTCAGACAATTTCCGCGAATCGCTTACGGTCAAAATTATTGCACGAATATCACTTCCCATACCGGTAGAATTCCTTAAGCCAACAGCGATCCATGACGACTAATAACCCGGCATCCTCGGCTCGCTTTGCCGCGGCCTGATCGACCACACCTTCCTGCAGCCAAACTGCTTTCGCGCCGATTGATATCGCCTCATCGACGACATCCCCGGCAAATTCCGACCGGCGAAAAATATCAACAAGATCGACATCATCTGTAATATCCGAGAGTTTTTCATGCGATCGTTCGCCCAAAACTTCGGTTTCATTCGGATTTACCGGGATCACGCGGTATCCCTTTTCCTGCATAAATCCCGAGACGCCGTTTGACGGCCTCATCGAATTTGACGAAAGTCCGACAACCGCGATCGTCTTGCATTCGCTAAAAATACGTTTGAGTGCTTCTTCACTATTGATCATAATTTATTCTACAACAGCTTCCAGTTTCTCAATATCCCGCTGCCGTTTCCCATAAACAACGCTTGCCATTACACCTAAAACGACAAGCAACATACCAAGAAATGAAAATAAACCCAGCTCCTCCCCGTAAACGATCCACCCCACCGAGATCGCGTAGACCAATCCGGTGTAAACAATGATCGCAACGCTAGCAGCTTTTTCACGTGAAAAAGCATTCGTTAAGAATATCTGTCCAAGCAGAGAAGAAACACCGACAAGAAACAAGTAAACCCACTCGATCCCATACGGTGCTCTCCAAACGAAGAACATAAACGGAATGCTTACAACAACACCTACGATCTGAAAGTACATGATTATGACGAGCGGATTTTCCGTATCTTTTAAACGCCTGACCAGATTGTATGCGACGCCGGATCCAAACGCTGAAATTATCCCAAGCGTAAGATAGAACAGCGAAACCTGCGGATCAAAGTTCTTTATCAGCATTACGCCGCCAAATGCCATCGCGTAAAATGCCCATTGAACGATCTTTACCTCTTCTTTTAGAAAAAATATCGCAATAGCGGCAGTAAAGATCGGGGAAAGATATTGGATCGTAGTAGCCGATGCAAGCGGAATATTGTGGAGCGTAAGAAAAAATAATGCGAGCGCTGCAGTTCCTGCGATGCCTCGGGCGATCAAAAATAACTTGTTATTTCCCTTCCAGGAAACATTGGCTTTTCGGATCGCATACCCGCAGAATATCCCGGCGATAGCGCAGCGAAAAAATACGATTTCCATGACGTGCATATCTGCGAGCTGTTTTACAAAGACGTTTGCCATAAAAAATGAAAACGTCGCCAGAAACATCTGCGTCACGCCGGAGCTAACTTTACTTATTGAAATGTTGGTCAAAGTTTTTTATGAGATCTAAAAATAAAAGTCAGGATACTATACGAGCTTATCTCCCTCCTATCCTGTTATCGTTATTTTCGCACCAAACTTAAGACCGCTTTAAAGCGATCACTTTACTGCTTTAAAGCAGTTGTTGCCCAATCATGATCCGCTTTAAAGTTAATGCAAAGTACTTTAAACATTGAAACCAAGTGCTTTAAACGAATCGGCCAAAAACGTTTCACCCAGCATTTACCGGTGTTTAAAGCATAAGTGAGGTGCTTTAAAGCGACTGCATAAGTGCTTTAAATGTGCTTTAAAGCGCTTTAAAGCACATTTAAACTCCAAGGCAGAAACGCGACAGTGATGGAGCGT
>JBGTEI010000240.1:0-2911 GCA_041747875.1 Pyrinomonadaceae bacterium
TGAAAATGTGAAAATGTGGATCGTCATTTGATCCGGCCGCTTTCTAACTTTTCCACCTTTCTACCTTTTCACTTTTTCACGTTTTCACTTTTCGACCTTTTAACTTTTAACCTTTTAACTTTTTCCCTTTCTCAAATTTTATCCTAGCTTTCGCCAAAATCTTTAACAAGCGGTTCACTATCCCACGCGTGGTCGACTGATTTTTGTTCGCCCTTCATTTCTCTTTCCATCACTTCTTCAAGACTGCTGATCCTCACGCGGGCTTCTGAAATATATCTTTCCCGGTCATGGCGATGCTCGGCGAGTTCCCACATTGCCTGTTCGTCCCTTTTGAGGAATGTCGCTCCGGCCCGTTTTGACGAATAAGCGCGCCTTCCTAAAGTCGTCAAAACATCTACCCCCAACCGAACCGAAGTATCAAGTCCTTCGCGGTATATATGCTCTAGTCCAAGATCAATAAATTCATATGCGTCGATCCTGTTCCTTGCGCGCATCATTATTTTCAAATGCGGATAAAACTTTTCCAAAGTCTCGACAACCTGAAAATTATCGTCGGGTTCGGCAAGTGCGGACACAAAAACCTTTGCATGCTCCGCCCCGGCCGATAGCAGAAAATCTGCCCGGGTTGCGTCGCCATAGTAAACCTTAAAGCCCAATTTTCTCAATAGATTCACTTGATCCGGATCGCTGTCTATATAAGTTGCCTCAACACCGTTTGCCCTGAGAAATCGGCCGATCGTACCGCCAAAATGTCCAAAACCGGCAATGATAACTTTGTTGTGTTCTTCGACGACATCCATTTCGCGTTGATCATTTTGATCGTTACCGTCACACAAACGCGGCTGGATCAATTTTTCGTTAATTATGAACAGCAAAGGAGTGATCGTCATACTCAAGGCAACGATCGCCATTCCAACGCTCAAAGTTTGAGGCTCTGCAATCCCCAATTGGGCAACGAAAGAAAAGATCACAAAACCAAATTCACCGGCCTGCGCAAGAGCGAATGCGAAAAGAAAATTTTGACTCAATGTAAGACGGAAAAACCTACCAATGCCGAACAAGACCGCAAACTTGATCGCCATCAGCGCGAGCGTTAGTGACACGATCATCACGGGATTTTCTGCGATCAATTTGAAATCGATCGAGGCTCCGACAGCGATAAAAAAGAGCCCAAGCAGCAGACCTTTGACCGGCTCGAGATCCGCTTCGAGCTCATGACGATATTCGCTGTTCGCAAGGATGACCCCCGCCAGAAATGTGCCGAGTGCTGCGCTTAAGCCGACCAATTGCATCAGATACGCAATTGATACGACGATCAATAATGCCGTCGCCATAAACAGTTCACGGACGCGGCTCCGGGCAATAATTCTAAGCAGCGGCACAACAAGAAATCGCCCAACAAGGATAACTATCGCGACCGCTAAAAAGACGGCGAGTGTCTGCATTCCCATCGGCAGATCACCGATGATCGTCTGATCTTCAGCCGTAACTGCTCGTATCGCGAGAAGAGGAAGGATCGCAAGGATCGGAATAACGGCAATATCCTGAAAGAGCAGAACGCTAAACGAATTTTGCCCGCCTTCGCTCTGCATCAGATCTTTTTCATTCAGAGTTTGCAAGACGATAGCCGTAGACGAAAGCGACAATGCAAGCGCGACTGCCAGCGAACTTTGCCAGACAAGCCCTAAAGCCAGCCCGACTGTAAATACGATTAATGAGGTGACAATAACCTGCGACATCCCGACGCCGAGGATCTTTTTACGAAGACGCCAAAGTTTGTCGGGTTCAAGTTCTAACCCGACGAGAAACAACATGATGACAACGCCGAATTCGGCAAAGTGCATGATGTCTTCGCCCTCTTCGCCGATAAATCCAATGGCAAAAGGACCGATCAGCATTCCCGCGATCAAATAGCCGAGGACCGAACCCAGTCCGAGCCTTTTTGCGATCGGAACACAGATAACTGCCGCCGCCAGGAAAACGGTCGATTGTAATAAGAAATTTGATTCTGCAGCCATGGCTGTTAAGTCCTGTGTCCCGAGTCCAATGTCCAATGTCAAAAAGAAACGCCTGTTGCTTCGACTTTGGACGTTAGACTTTGGACGTTGGACTCTCGTTTAGATCATTTCATTCAAAAATTTCACCGCCTGAGCTCTTTCGGGATCAAAATCGCCGTTGCTCAGAAATTCAAGCAGTCTGCCGTAGTCGTTTCCGGCTTGCTCAATTTGTGTGGCGGTCATTTGGTGCGTTCCCTTTGTCGCAAACGGCGGAAGATACTGCATCAGGCATAGTCTGGCGGTTTGCTCAAAAGGCTTCAAAAAATCAGCGATCGTGTAGCAATTGTATCCCTGAGGACAATAGGCGTCTTCATTTCCGCCCGTCGTGATCGCGTTAAAAATGATCTTGTCCTTTAGTTTGTCACCGTTTGGTCCGTATGCCCAGTCATATTCCAGAACCATATCGATCCACTGTCTTAGGAGCGGAGGCGAAGAATACCAGTAAAACGGGTGATGCCAGATAATTATTTCATTCGCTAATAGCAACTCCTTTTCGCGCCCGATATCGATCTCAAAATCCGGATATTCTTCGTAAAGATCGTGAAATGTTATGTTTTCCGATATTGGGATATTTTTAAGCAGACGGATATTTACCCTCGAATTCTCGAGCCGCGGATGCGCAAATAAGATCAGGATCTTTCTCATAAAAACAACTGGTTCAGTGTTCAGCGTTCAGGGTTCAGAGTCCCGCCTTTAGTCGGCTTTGAAGCGCGAAGCGCGGAAGATTCCGCCTGAAGGCGGGACTCTGATCTCTAAACTCTGAACACTGAACTCTGAACTAGTCGATCGTTATGAGAAAGATCCTGATCATATTTGCGCACCCGCGGCTCGAAAATTCGAGGGTAAATATCCGT
>JBGTEI010000241.1:0-2544 GCA_041747875.1 Pyrinomonadaceae bacterium
CGATCGATCCAAATAAATAAATGACTTTTGCGAACATATTTTACCGAATTTTTTCAATCTCTTAGTCCAGGATAGCGCAATTCTAACACCTCTCTTGATTCAAAACACTTTTTGTAAAATAATCATCGCAGTTGATCTAAAATCCGCTGAAAAATTTATGTGTTTTAGGTTTTACGTACCCTATCCAATCACTAATTAAGTTTCACTCAAATATATGAACTTTGGCTTTGTCATAGATAACCGCAAGTGTATCGGCTGCCATGCCTGCACCGTGGCCTGTAAATCAGAGCACGATGTCCCGATCGGTGTAAACCGTACATGGGTAAAATACGTTGAAAAGGGAGAGTTTCCCGATACGCGACGGCTTTTTAATGTCATGCGCTGTAACCACTGCGCCGATGCGCCGTGTGTTGAAATTTGCCCGACGCAGGCACTTTATACCCGTAAAGACGGTATTGTCGATTTTGATGACCGGCGATGCATATCGTGCAAAGCCTGCACGCAAGCCTGTCCGTATGATTCAATCTATATTAACCCCGATTCGATGGTCGCGCAGAAATGTAATTATTGTTCGCACCGGACGGATATTGGTTTAGAACCCGCGTGCGTCGTCGTTTGCCCCGAGCACGCGATCATTTCGGGCGATATGGACAATCCACAGACAGAGATCTCGCATCTTCTGGCGCGGGAAACCGTCTCTGTCCGCAAGCCGGAAAAAGGGACGAATCCAAAACTTTTTTATATTGATGGCGACAGAGTTTCGATCGATCCTTCGGCGACAGAAGTGGAATCGGATTATATGTGGTCGAGCCAGACGGCGGGTGTTGGGAAATACGCAAAATATGCCGAACAGAGAATAAATGAATCTCCCGTTAAAGAAGAACTTGCAAAGCAAAAACAACAGAATTTTGTCCAGATCGAACCGCGGAAGAAAAAAGCGAGAAGAGTTTATGACGCACCTTCAAAAGGTATTCTCTGGGGATGGGAAGTTTCGGCATATATCCTGACAAAAGCAATCGCCGCCGGAGCATTTCTGATCCCGATCATTGCGGGTTATCAGATGTTTGTCCCCGATATTTTTAAGCAGATCGGTGCCGTTGTAGCATTTATATTCTTAGCGATCACGGGTGTTTTGTTGATCATGGATCTCGGCCGCCCTGACAGATTTTTGTACGTTATTCTGCGGCCGCAATGGAAATCCTGGCTCTCGCGCGGAGCATATATCATCTCGGCCTATGGCGGACTTCTGACAGCCTGGCTCGGCGCGTCATTTCTCGGTTATAACGACATACTAAAATTCATCGAACCACTCGCGATCATCTTCGCGCTCCTTTCCGCGGTTTACACGGCGTTCCTTTTCGCCCAGGCAAAAGGACGGGATTTCTGGCAGTCTCCGATGCTCGGCGTTCATATGATCCTTCATTCATTGATGTCGGGTTTAGCAGTATTTTTGATCGCGGTCCTTTTTCTCGACAAAGTAAATGTTGGCTTGATCTGGATCTTAACCGCCGCGACTATCGCCGCTATTGTTTTCCATTTAGTAACGCTTGCGATCGAGCTTACAACAACACATGCTACCGAAGATGCTCATAAGGTTGTTGAAATGATAATAAAAGGACAATTCTCGACCGCGTTTTGGTTTGGGATGATCCTGGTAGGCAATTTTATTCCGTTGGTAATATTGCTGACGCTGGACAATTATCTTGCCGCCGGCGTGAGTGGGATCCTAATCTTTATCGGACTAGGATTTGCCCAACACATATGGGTTAAAGCCCCGCAGATGATCCCATTGAGTTAGAAAAGAAATTTGCCCGCGAAATACGGGAAAAAGCGCGAAAAAAGAAGAGTGCAAAATGCAGGATATTGTTTTTAAGGAAGAGAGCTATAAGATTATTGGCGCTTGTTTTGAAGTTTATAAGCAGAAGGGTTGCGGCTTTACGGAACCCGTTTATCAGGAATGTTTGGCAATTGAGTTAGGTTTGCAGAACATTCCATTTGTTGAACAACCCGTTTTGGAACTTGAGTATAAGGGAACAATTCTCAAACAAGGATTTAAGCCTGATTTTATTTGCTACAACAAAATAATCATTGAGATCAAAGCACAGTCTGATCTGATCGAAGCAAATAAATCGCAAACAATGAACTATTTAAATGCGACAAAGTTTGAACTTGCATTGCTGATCAATTTTGGTCACCATCCGCAACTCGAATACAAACGACTTGCCAACAACAAAATGAAAAACAGCGTCAGTGGAACAATGATAAAGGACGAACTGAAAAGTTGGACAAAACCTAAAAAATGATTTCTTTGATTTTCTTTTTTCGCGCCCTTTCGCGTATTTCGCGGGCAAATCTCTTTTCCGCGTTATTAGCGGGCAAAAAATCCCTATGAAACACAAACCATCATTCATCGAAAACATCGCCGAAAAGCTCGGCATAATCGAAAACCTCCATCCTCTCGCGGAAGAAATGGAAATTCCGCGCCTCAATGAGCCGGGCGAGCTATCAAACTATCCGCCGCCGGAGCAGTGGGATGACTGGACG
>JBGTEI010000242.1:0-2510 GCA_041747875.1 Pyrinomonadaceae bacterium
TCGGGCGTATTCATGTCTGCGTGCGCATCAAACCAGATCAGTCCAATATCTTCATCACGTTCATGGAAGAAACTCGAAACACCTGAAAATGTCCCTGTCGCTATCGAGTGGTCGCCTCCAAGAATTATTGGCATTTCTTCTTGATCGAGGATCGACTTGACCGATTTTGACATCTCCTTGCATGAGCGCAAGATCTCCTTAAAGTATTTAGGTTTTTGTTCGGCGGCGGCGTCACGGTCCGGCGGGATGATTTCGACGTCTCCATGATCAATTAGTTCATAACCTAAACTCTCTATATGCCCTGCTAAATCATCCCCGCGAAACTCCGCGAGTCTGATTGCGGTCGTTCCAAGTTCACTGCCTTTTGTTTCCGCCCCAAAACCAAGCGGAACGCCTAATAATCCAACCTTTTTGCCTTTCCCCGGAAAATATCTATCTTCTTCACTCATCACGTTCCACCTTTTCACCAAAAATTATTCGAGCTCTCCAAAACCAAGTACAAACAATTTGCCTATCGCTTCGATCGCCTCTGCCTCATCACTTCCTTCGACCGAAACTAGTAAAGCCGTTCCCTGTCCGGCGGACAAAGCAAGAACGCTTAAGATCGAATTAGCATTTGCTTCCGCGGCCGTGTCCGGACGAAAAAGCATTATTGAGCTTTCAAACTGTCCGGCGAGGCGAACAAGTTGCGCAGCAGCGCGTGCATGAAGGCCAAGCCGGTTTACGATATTAACTTCTGCTTTGAGCATCCTTTTTCAGCTTTTGAGGCTCAAGCAATCCTACCGCCCTGTAGATCGATTGCTTTCCTTGCGAAACCAATAATTCCGCCATCTCCGACAGGCTCAATTCCGTATTCTGGGTCGCCAGTTTTACGACCATCGGTAAATTAACTCCGGTTACCACTTCAACTTCGTCCTCTTTAATAAACATTGCGGAGATATTTGTTGGCGTTCCCCCAAACATATCGGTCAGAAGTAAAACACCTTTTCCACGTGACACCTCATTGATCGCCCGTTCAATTTCGTCCTGAGCGGCTTCGACATTATCATGCCAGCCGATAGACACCGATTTAATATGATTCAGATCTCCGACTACCTGCTCTGCAGCAGCCAGCAGTTCATTCGCTAATTGGCCATGGGAAACTATTACACCGCCGATTCTGTTGCTCATAACTATACTTCCTTACTTTTGAATATCCCGATGTACCACTGAAACATCAAAGCCTTCTTCTCCCAAATTCCTCGAAATTGTTTCAGCCGTCATAACCGATCTGTGTCTGCCTCCGGTGCAACCAATTCCAATTGTCAAATATGATTTTCCTTCACGTTTATATAACGGAAGCAAGTACACCAGAAGATCGGTAAATCTCCTTATTGTTTCCAATACCTCTTCCTGATTTTCCAGGAAACTGACCACTTTTGGATTCGTGCCCGGAAGGTTTCGAAGCCTTTTCTCAAAATATGGATTTGACAAATGCCGTACATCAAAAAGTAGATCGACGTCCCTCGGCGCACCGTGTTTATGCCCAAAACTCATTATTTGAATCTGAAGAGGGACACCCTCTTTGCTTGCTCCAAACCGCTTTACGAGCATCCTGCGAAGCGTGTGGACCGTATGTTCTGACGTATCGATAATGAGGTCAGCACGCTTTCTGACATCGCTCATTGCTTCGCGTTCAGCTTGGATCGCTTCAAGGAGTCCCTTTCCTTTGTCTGCCGGATGCGGTCTTCGTGTTTCGCTAAATCGCCGCTGCAAAACCCGATCGTTCGCCTCAAAAAACAAGACAAACGGGGAAATTTTCTTTTTCTCGAGTTTCTTAAGTTCGCTGGAAAAATCCGGGAGAAAATGTCGCTCGCGAATGTTTATAACAAGCGCGGCTCGTTCGATCGCGACGATCTCTTCCTCATTAGGTATTAACAACCTGGCGAATGTCGAAACCATGCTTATCGGAAGATTATCGACACAAAAATACCCGAGATCTTCAAAAGCGTTTGTTGCTGAAGACATACCCGATCCACTCAATCCGGTTACGATTATGAAATTTTGATTTTCGGATTGATTGGTGGTTTTCGTCGCCATATTTGAAAGTTCATTTTATATAAATTTAGGAGTTACCGCTAACGGTAGCGGTATGTTTTTCGATCAATTCCTGAGCGGCATGTTTACCGGAAGCCTTCAGCAAAAACACTCTTACCGCAGTTTCGACCAGCGTGACTAGATTTCGACCGGGGCTGACCGGGAGCGTAAAACCCGGAATATCACATCCAAAAATATTGATTTTACTAAGCTCTAAACCCAATCGATCGATTTCGTCCGAATCTTCCCATCTTTTCAGGTTTATACAAAGATCAATTTTGCGGCCTGAACCAACTGCGGATAAACCAAATACATCTTTAACGTTGATAATTCCAAGCCCGCGGATCTCAAGGTACTCTTTGGTGATCGCAGTAGACCCTCCTTCCAAAACGGATCCGGTCTTAGTAATTAAAATCGAATCGTCCGAGATCAAA
>JBGTEI010000243.1:0-4337 GCA_041747875.1 Pyrinomonadaceae bacterium
TGATGAAAAACGGAAGTGTGTTCAAGCAAGATAATCGGAATCCGGACTAAACATTGAGACGATCGAGATAATAATTATCATCGGAGCGATTGTTGCGATCATTGCGGTAATAATTGCACGAGCGATCGCGATCTATCCGATTTCGGTATTGTTTTCGAGGTCACGCTGGAAGCTCGAATCCGACACGAGCATGTGATGTTTTGGGGAGGTTTTCGTGGTTCGCTGGCGCTCGCGCTCGCCTTGGGAATTCCGGATAGTGTGCCGTATAGAGCGGAAATATTGACGGTGACTTTTGGCGTCGTGGCGTTTTCTGTTTTTGCGCAGGGACTTACGATTACCCCGCTTTTGAGAATGCTGGGTCAATTGTCTGATCTTAAGGTTGACGTCGAGAATTTTGGTGATCCGGAAAAGCAGCGAAATGCTTTTGCCTTATCGCAAAAAGTGGCTTGGTCAAATTCCTTTTTAACCGAAAACCCTAGACTCTCAGCGAGCCTCTAAATCCTCTCGCGGCATAATAAGATTCGGCACCATTGTGATAGGTAAAAACGGTCTCGTAGCGCCGGTCGCAAAATAGCGCACCGCCGAGTTTTCTGACATCATCCGGTGTTTTTACCCAGCTTGATGTTTTGGTATCAAACTCTCCATGTTTCTGGAGACCGCGATATTCTTCTTCAGTTAAAAGCTCAATACCAATCTCTTTCGCCACATCTATTGCCGTATTTTTCGGTTTATGTACTTTTCTGGAATCGAGCGCTTCCCGGTCGTAGCAAATGCTTCGCCGTCCTTTCGGACTTTCCGCTGAACAATCATAAAAAATGTATTCTCCGGATCTCTTATCAAACCCGACGACATCCGGTTCGCCGCCTGTATTTTCCATTTCGCTCAGCGACCAGAGTTTCTCAGCATTAGCTTCAAGCTTTGACTTAACCTTTTTCCATTTAACGTCTTTATGACGGTCCATGTTTTTTTCAAAACGGGTTTTTAGTACTTCAAGTATTTCTTCAGTTTGTTCGGATGTTAGTTGATTTTTCATGCTGATCCGCTTTCCGGGGTCACATTTATCAATTCGTTTTCCAGTCTGTCAAAGTTTTCTTCGTTTTTATCGACAGCAAATTTCTTTACTTTTCGGCATTCATCTTCTGAATCAAAAAGCTGTTTGAAAACTATCTTCGTTTTGTTTTCTGATATTTCCTCAAATGTTGCGACGACTTGAAAAAGTGGTTTTGAGTAGCGTTTCCAGGCAATAAATGTGGGCTTTTCTATTCTTATAAATTCGCATTCATTGTGGTAATTTCCTCCTTCCGGTCCATGCATAATAAAACTCCATTTTCCGCCCACGCTGAAATCAAACTCATTAAATGTATTTGTAAAACCTGCAGGTCCCCACCAAATTCTTAAATGCTCGGGATCAGCCCAGGCATCAAAAACGAGTTCGACCGGAGCATTTACGATCCGCGAACTTACAATTTCACAGTCAGGTGTCGTCGTTACAATTTCTGATGTCATGGCACTTGTAAACGTTCTTTTATCTTTCGGATCTAAAGCCTAGACTGCATTCTGGATCTTTTCGCTTCTTAACCAAATGCTAAACCAAACGATGATCCCAAAGATCACGGGGAATATTACATTGAATATCGGGTCTCTGTGAATAACGTGTGTGGCGACCGCGCCACCAAGCCAGCCGGTTAAGAGGATCGCGCCGATAAAAGTAGTTTTTGGCACCGCATATAAGATCGTGCTGACAAGTAAAACTATACCCAAATAAAGTACGGCTGATTCGGGATAGCCCATTTCCTTCGAGCCGGTTACGGCCATTTCAGTCTGCAGAAGGTTCATCGTGGCACCCATCAAAAACATTAGGGTTACCAATCCCTGCAAGATGTATGACGCCCACAAGCGTACTTTTGAAATATCTTTACTCATATTTTTTATTTGTACTGCAATTAGAAAAAATCGTCTAAGGCTTCGATCGCAATTATAAATTCCTCTTTGAAATTGATTTTGGTGATCATTATGAGATCAGCCAGTGTTTTGTGTTTGAACTCAATATACACGAATTTTGTGCGATTTAGCTCGAGAAAATTAACGGTTATAAGTCCAACACGACCGATCATCACTCGAAGCTAAAAATTCTTAATTTACATTTCCCGCTTTGTTTTCTTTGGTTCAGCTCTTAGATCCCCCGGCAAAACTTTTACGCGCAGTGACACAGCTTTCCAATGCAATTCGGATTTTTGCGAAATCATATTTTCGTTTTGCGGTTCTATCCAAGGCATTTGTATTCGTACGTAAAATAGTCCGTCTTCTTTCCGTACTTGGTACGAATGAGAGTTGCGTGGGATAATTGCTTTAGAAAATTAGAAATATGGAAAGAAAGTATAACGACATTTTGCCGTATCTGGCCTGGATGCTTGCACTTATCGCTACTATCGGCAGTCTTTTTTTTAGCGAAGTGATGGGTTTGCCGCCCTGCGTTTTGTGTTGGTATCAGAGGATCGCAATGTATCCGCTCGTTTTGATCTTAGGCACCGGTATAATATTGCGGGACCCGCGGTTGAAAATATACGCATTGCCTCTCTGTTTAATCGGGCTCGTGATCTCGGGTTATCATAATTTACTTTACTACGGGATAATTCCCGAAAGTATTACGCCTTGTACACAGGGAATTTCCTGTACTTCGCGACAGATCGAATGGCTAGGATTTATTACGATCCCGCTGATGGCGCTCGTTTCGTTTATCAGCACTGCAGTCTTATTAATAATTTATAGACCGAAGGAGAAAAAGTTTGATGAGTAAGGAAATAAAGATCTTAGCTGCGATCGGAATAGTTGTCGTAGTAATCGCAATTATTGGATCGTATTCTTATCGAAATTCTGCGGCACCTACAGTTTTAACTGGCTCAACCAACGTGAGTAATACAGCGTTGAATTCTGAGGCACTCATTCGCCCGGACAGCTATACGCTTGGCTCGCCTGACGCCAAGATCACGATCGTCGAATTTCTGGATCCGGAGTGCGAATCCTGCGCGGCATTTGGTCCGATCGTGAAAAAGGTGGTCAAGGATTATGACGGAAAGGCAAAATTGGTGGTGAGATATATGCCGCTGCATCCGAATTCACTTTCGGCAGCCACGTTTCTTGAGGGTGCCGGTGAACAAGGGAAATATTGGCAGGCGCTGGATTATCTTTTTGAAAAACAACCCGAATGGGGTACAAAACACGGACCGCAGCACAGTGCGCCGCAACCCGATATAACTACGCTTTTTAAGAAATATGCGACGGATCTTGGACTCGATCTTGAAAAAATGAACGCTGCTTATAGTGAAAATCGTTTTGCCGAGAAAATTCAGCGGGACAAAACTGACGGAGATGCTCTTGGCGTTCGACAAACTCCGACGATATTTGTCAACGGAAACCGGCTTGCGCAATTAAATGAAGCTGCCCTGAAATATCTGATCGATGAAGAACTAAAGAAATAGCGAAATGCGATCGCAGGAATTATTTTAAGAATTTCTAGCGAATAGAAATCGCCGCTGAGTTAACTTATGAAAAATGTCTACATACTTTGGCGGAAAAGTAATGAAGTTCGCGACCAATGAACAGGATCGCATTTTTTTCGTTGACGATAAAAAGTTATAATTTCGGTTAGATTCGCGTTATAATGGTTCGATCAAAACAAAAGTCATAGTATTTGGAGTTGCATTTTTTGTTGGAAAAAACGGTTGAATGTCCTTCGGAGGAGAAAGACATTTCAGTTGAAAGGATCGCCGTTGCAAATTTACCCACTGAAATTGGTAATTTTAAGATTGCGGGTTACCGTTCATTGAATAGTTCGGAAGAATTCGTTGTTCTTTTTAAGGGCGAATTGAAGCGGGATGTCCCCGCACTCGTAAGAATTCATTCCCAATGCCTGACGGGCGATGTTTTTGGATCGATCAAGTGTGACTGTGGACCTCAGCTTCAGAAAGCGATGCAAATGATCGAAGATGAGGGAACCGGTGCGATCGTTTATCAGCAGCAGGAAGGGCGCGGCATAGGGATCGTAAATAAGATCCGGGCATATGCATTGCAAGATGAAGGTGCAGATACCGTTGAGGCCAACGAACGACTTGGATTTGAAGTAGACGCAAGAGTCTACGATCAGTGCGCTGAAGTACTTTTTGACATCGGGCTTTGTAAAGTCCGTGTTATGTCTAATAACCCCGAAAAACTTCGGGCGCTGCGCGACGCTGGTTTGAGAATTGTTGAAAGGGTTCCGATCGAGGTGGAAGCACAAGAACCGGCAGCTCACTATATGAGGACAAAGAAGGAAAAAATGGGTCATCTTTTAGATTTCG
>JBGTEI010000244.1:0-6747 GCA_041747875.1 Pyrinomonadaceae bacterium
GATTCTTCGATCAAGAATCCGCATTTCCCGGTAGAATGTAAATGTTTTGTAAATGTTCGACTTTTGCAGTGATCCGCGTGTCTTATCTATTGAAATTTTTACGGAAAATAGAGGAGAAGGTTTATGAAATTTTTTGTTTATTCAATGATGATTTTGGTATTTATCGCCGCTTCGTCTTTTGCACAAAACACTGCAAGCGACGGATTATCGGCGGTAATTATCGGTTCGGGTTCGCCGCAATTCGATTCGGAACGGGCCGGACCGAGTGTTTTGATCCGCTATAAAGACCAGAATATTCTCGTTGATATGGGCAACGGATCGCAGGCGAATCTCGAGAAACTAAATCTCAATTTCAGCAAAATAAACGGCATTCTAATAACGCATCACCATCTGGATCATAACGAAGAGTTTATGCCGCTATTTATCAAAACGCTTTTAACCGGAAACAAATGCGAGGTCGTCGGTCCAAAGCCAACCAAAGAATATGTCACTTCGATCACCTCGATCTATAAAAAAGACATCGAGTATCGTTTGAGTAGACGCGGCGGAAACGACTATTCATCTGTTAAAAATAATTTCAATGTCAGAGAACTAGAGGGTGGTGAATCGTTTAGCATCGGAGACATAAAGATCACAACGATCGCCGTAAATCATACGATCGAAACCGTCGCATATCGTTTTGAAGCCGGCGGAAAGTCAATAGTGGTCTCAGGAGATCTTACTTACTCAGAATCGTTATCTAAGCTGGCAAAGAACGCTGACGTATTGATCATTGACTCGGGATCAGTAGTCCGGAAAGGCGGCGCGGGTAATCGCCCGGGCGGCGAGGGCAACGGAAACCGGGCAAACCGCAATCGCGGACAAAATCAAAATGGGCAAAGAAGGGGCCAAGGACAACAAACCGGGCAAAGAGCACATTCAAATTTGGAAGAGATCGGGAAGATGGCAAAGGATGCAAACGTGAGAAAACTGATCATGAATCATTTGCCAAACGTCGCGGTCGACGAAGACGAAACGAAAATTGAGGTCGCAAAGAACTTTAAGGGCGCAATTGTTTTTGCAAAGGATCTTTTGGAGATCAAAGCCGATTAGGTAAATGAATTATTTTTTTAAGTCGAATATATCGTCACAATTCGAACAAAACCACTCAGTTGCCGCACAGAGGAGTCGCCAGGAAACAAACTTCAGGGACGGCTGCCCATCCCTGAAAAACCGCGATAATGAGCTCATAAGATTGGCCAATGTGAGCGCTTGAAATCGAATGTGTTATGTCAATTTAAACCAAATGCTTTTTGAAAAGTCCAATTGTCCGGTCCCATGCTAGTTTCGCTGCGGCTTCGTTATACCGCGGCGTAGAATTATTGTGAAAACCGTGATTCGTGCCCTCGTATGTGTGCATTTCAAACGTTACATTATTGGCTTCAAGTGCCTTTTTGTAGCCATCGCGCATTGAATTAACCCTTTGGTCGTCTTCAGCATAATGGATCACCAGCGCCGCTTTGATTTTTGATACGCTTTCTAAATCCGGCGCACTTCCGTAGAAAGGTGCAGACGCTTTAAGATCCTGCCCCATTTCTACTGCCAATTTATTTGAAACACCGCCTCCGAAACAAAATCCCGTCACGCCAAGATTACCGTTTGAAAGTTTATGATCTTTCAAAAACTTTGCGCCGTTTGTCATATCGACCATGATCTTGTCGCGGTCTAATTTACCCTGCATAGCTCTTCCATCATCATCGTTTCCGGGATAACCGCCAACCGGGCTCAACGCATCGGGAGCGAGGGCCAAAAAACCCTCCGTTGCAAGTCTTCGAGCGACATCTTCGATGTACGGATTTAGCCCGCGATTCTCGTGAACGACAAGAACTGACGGAAATGGGCCTTCTCCTTTCGGCTGTACCAGATATCCACGCATCTTTCCCGAATTTCCGCCCGGGGAATCATATCCGACATAATTTGCTTTTATGCGCTCATCCGTAAAAGAAATCGTTTGAGCACGTGCATAATCGGGCAGAAGTGCTTTCGCCATTACAAGCCCCGAAACGCTGCCTAAAAGACTAAGGGCGCCGGCTTTTTTTAGAAACGCGCGCCGCCCCATATCGCTGTGGCAGTATTCGTCATACAGTTCGTAAACTTTCGGGTCAATATCATCTTTTTTCATCGCACATGCTCCTCATATCTCAGTTATTGGTTCAGAAAAATTGTAAATTGTATTGATATTCATCATATTTCCCAATCGCCAATTCTCCAAGCCGGACTTTCCGGGCGCCGCTACTGTTTCAATCAATTTGGAGTTTGGCTTAGCAATAATTGGCGCGCAAGTCCGCATCAATTAACCGACGTACAAACGTGGATTTAAACTGCTACCCGCTCCGAATGTGCGGCGAAGGCGACGTAATATCAACTTATTTTCCAGAAATTTACTGTATTAAACTTATCATCAAGCGCGAATACACCCGTATTGACGAGTGCCCAGAACGCATTTCCGAGTCCGCTTTTTTTGACCTCGTTTTTCTTATTATATTTGACCCGTTTGGCATCAAACAGCTTTTGAATCTCTATCCCTGTTTCAACGTCATAAACAGACACTACATCGCCGCCATATTTCAAAAGTAAACTTCCATCCGGACCCAAGGATGTATATTCGATCTTATAAGGCGTTTCCTGCGTAACCGCACCGGGTTTGAACCTGGGTTCGTGCGTTTCGAGCGAAATGAAAAACGAAGTACTTTGAGCAAAGTTCCAAACTGCTGTGCCCGCGAACCCATGATCGTAAAGAAAACTCTGATCGGGCGATAGCGTCACGTTAGACGTAAATCCGATCGGCACTTCAACCGATAATCTCCCGGTTTCGATGTCATAAAACTCAGTTCGTTCCGGTTTTTTCTCGCTTCGGTTTACCCGTCCGATCGCAAGAGAATTGCGTTCTTCAAAGAATTTGATAAGCGTGAATCGTTCGTTATCGTTTTCCCTATTGAACTCGTAAACGGGTTTTCCATTACCTTTGGTTTCTAAAACGGAAACTTTCGAATCGTCGGCAACCGCAATATACCTTCCGTCTTTTGTCTGATCATAGAGCCTTACGGTGTCATTCGGATTTGCAGAAGCGATCGCGAATTGAGGCTCGCCATTTCCTGCAATATCATAAACTCGAAAGTTTTTATTGACCGAAACGGCCAGAAAACGCCCATCGATCACCTTAACAAGGACGTAATCTTTTTTTTCGCCTTTTGCAGAAACTTCGAATCGCGGCCAGCCGTCTCCATCGATGTCCCAAACAACAATCCGGTCGTCGCGTATTGAAATCAAAAACTTCTCATCTTTGCTAATTTTTGTCTGGCGGAACGTGGTTC
Source organism: Pyrinomonadaceae bacterium (assembly GCA_041747875.1). Taxonomy (GTDB): domain Bacteria; phylum Acidobacteriota; class Blastocatellia; order Pyrinomonadales; family Pyrinomonadaceae; genus Aridibacter. The sequence goes on from JBGTEI010000244.1 coordinate 3,354, forward strand.
TTGAAACCAAATTTTCTGCGATAAATTCCTTTTCGATGTTTCCGGTCGTCACGTCCCGCAGCGTCAGTTTGTCGCCTTGCTTGACGTTTAGATCGTTCCAGGAAAATTTTGTATCGCCCGACCCAGTGATCGCTTTCCCGTCGTTGCGGATAAGATGATGCCACATGTAATCATCAACAGAGACCATACTTTTTATTTGAAAAGTTTCGGGATCCCAAACGGCAAAAGCGCCGGTATTGTCGGTCTCGCCAAAAGTACGGATCACGCTATTATTTTCGTCGAGCGTGACAAACTCTGTAGAAACATTTGGTAGATCAAGAACTGCTGTTTGTTTTAGAGTCTTTAGATCACGCACTACTGCAGACTGCAATTTATTGTTGCCGATCTTCTCGGCGGTGATAATGAATCTTCCTTTGGGGTCGACAATGTAAGGTTTCCATAGATCCAGTATCTTCGGAAGTCCGAGTAGAATGTAATTGCTAAAAAACCCATGCGGTGAAAATTGCGGAATTTGGTGCGGCACGGAACTTATCGGCTTAAAGTCTCGGGTATCCCAGACTTGAATATTCTTCTCGCCGATCAAAACGATCCGTTCGTTATTAAGCAGTTCATACTTAACGATCCTGTCTTCACCGCCGACAAACCCGATCTTTGCCTTTAGTTCCAACGCCTCTAAACCATTCGAGGCAAACGCATTCATAGCCGCGATCAGGGTTAGCATTGCAATTCTCAAAGTTTTCAAAATTTCTCAGCCACACTCTTTGATATGGATAAATTATTATATTCCCGGCGCTAATAATCCAATGTTTTTTTACTTTTAAAAGAATCGGGGAAGGTATACGTAGTCCGCTGCAAATAGCATTTATGAAAATTGACGGAGACTCTAAAAATAACAATGTAAGTAAAAAATCACGCTTTCGAAATGGTACTCTTCCGACAATATCTATGCGTGACGGGTCTGCGTCTTCCGACGCCGATAGCGTTTTTGGAAACTATCAGTGTAGGCGGAAGTTGGCGACGTTTGAATTCATTGGCGGGAGATTCCACTTTGTTTAGCAAACTAAAAACAAGCTCTTGATCCAGTCCGGTTTCGATCATTTCCTGCGGTGAAAGTTTCGTCTCGAAATACATCTTGAGCACCGGGTCCATTACTTCGTACGGAGGAAGACTGTCAGAATCAAGTTGATCAGGAGCGAGTTCAGCCGAAGGAGCTTTTTCGATGATCGCGTTTGGAATAACCTCCCTTCCCGCCGATTCGTTTATTTGACGTGAAATCGCATATGCTTCGGTTTTTAAAACATCTCCGATCACTGCGAGTCCGCCGTTCGTATCGCCGTAAAGCGTGCAGTAACCGACGGCGAGTTCGGACTTATTTCCAGTCGCTAAAACGAGTCTACCTTCCGCATTGGAGATCGCCATCAAGATCAACCCGCGGATCCTCGACTGCATATTTTCCGCCGCCAGATTCTCGCCGCCTTTTCTGGGTTTTTGAAATTCAAGCTGCTTTAAGAGAACTTCAAATGCCTCTGAAATAGGTTCGATCCGTGATTCGCAGCCAAGATTCGAAACTAGTTCTTCCGAATCCGAAATACTCCCTTCTGAAGAAAATGGCGAAGGCATCATTACACACAGAACATTGTCCGCACCTAGCGCTTCGCTTGCAAGTGTCGCAACAAGCGCGGAATCGATGCCGCCGCTTAAACCCAAAACCGCCTTTGTAAAACGATTCTTGTGCGCATAATCACGAATGCCCAATACCAACGCGCGTCTTATTGTTTCAATCTCATCGCCGGTGATCCCGCGCGAATCGGGTTTGCGTACGTCGAGTTCGACAGTTTCGACAAATTCTTCAAATGCTTTTGCCTGAAGAATGATATCGCCTTCCTCATCCGCGATAAGGCTCGCACCATCGAAAATTATTCCGTCATTTCCGCCGACGAGATTTACAAAAACGATCGGTATTTTCTGTGCGTTAGCACGGTGAGCAACCATATCGCAGCGCAATTTTATCTTGCCTTTGTTAAAAGGAGATGCATTTGTGGAAACGATCAGGTCGGCGCCCATTTCGATTAGTTCATTTGTCGGATCACCGTCGTAGAGTCTTTCTTTCCAGAAGGTTTTATCGTTCCAAAAGTCTTCACAAACGGCGATTCCGATCTTTGTACCATTGATCTCAAAAAGTCTGCGTGTTTCCGAAGGTTCAAAATACCTTGGATCGTCAAAAACATCGTACTCAGGAAGAAGTGTTTTATCGGCGTAGCCAAGTAATTCGCCGTCATGGATGACAGCGGCCGAATTAAAGAGCCGGCGGCCGTCCGTTTCCAGATTCTCACGGATCGTTCCGATAATTGCGGTAATGCCTATTGTTGCTGGAATTATTTTGATCAGTGGTTGGGCGCAATCACGGATGATATCGTGATCCTGAAACCAATCCTGCGACGTGTATCCGTGCGTTGCGAGTTCGGGAAGCACTACAAGATCTGACCCATCTTGCTTTGCCTTTTCAATTGCGCGCAAAATTTTAGCGACATTGCCTTCGATGTCGCCATTTATCGTGTTTATTTGTCCGATCGTAACTTTCATATGTCACGCGTTTGATTGGAAATGGTTTTACCCAAACTTAAATTTCCGATCCTGAACCATCCCTTTCACTTTTCTTGACCATCGTCAGCCGATTTCCGCGTTCATTATAGCTAACCTCATCCATGATGTTATAAATAAACATCACACCCCTACCCGATGTCTTAAAAAGATTTTCCGGATCGGTCGGGTTCGGAATCGCATTCACATCAAAACCTTCACCTTCATCTTCGATCGTAAAACTCGCTTTTTGCGGTGAGATCTCGACGGAGATCTTTACCAGCTTACTTGTATCAAATTTATTTCCATGTTTCACCGCATTCACAAAAGCTTCGTCAAGTGCAACAAAAAGGTTTGATTGTTCCGGACTTACAACACCGAGTTTTTCAACCCGCTTCATTAAATAGTCCAGAATATCGTGCATCAAGACGATGGTACTCGGCACTTCAAAATCTATCTTTTCGTGACGATCGAGCATCGCTTCGCCGCGGTCGATAAATTTTGCCTTGTAATTGAGGGTGGTTTTAACCAGATGATTTATTTCATTTTCGTCAAAATTCTGGTTGTCGTATTTAGCCAAACATATCTTGAACGCTTTGATATCACTTCGCGTGTCATCAACGACGCTCGGCAGACAAGGTAATTCGTTTCCGTTAGAGGTTTCCGCAGCAATAAGATTTTTACCATCAAGATCGGTGATCACCATGTCAAACTTGCGATTCGCCGCAATTACGATCGCGTCATTTCTACTGCGTGTAGATTCTACATTATAACCGAGACCGGCAAATTCCTCTGTCAATGCGGTAGCGAGATC
>JBGTEI010000245.1:0-9961 GCA_041747875.1 Pyrinomonadaceae bacterium
TTTACGACACTTCGCAAGCAAGCGAACTCGGAAAGATACTCGATACAAACGAACTCGTCGAAAAGATCGCGCTGCAGGGAAAACCCGCATTCAGCCTGCCCGATGCGGACATGATCGTCGAACATCTGAAACCGGAAATGAAGGAAGGCGATGTAATTGCGATCATGTCAAACGGTGGTTTTGGCGGGATCCACGATAAGATCCTGGAAGTTTTAAGATCTTCGGGCGGGTCTTCGGCGGTGAAGCCGCCTAACGAAAATACCCAGATGTGAAACGTCTGGACAAAAAAAAAGAAGTTTAAGCATTGACGATGCGGCAGTTCCTTTCTCGGTGCGTCTCCAACGCACCCTGATATTTATGAAATGGGCCCAGACGTTTCACCTCTGGCTACTCTCTTTAATGCGGTTCCCACCGCAAGGAATCGAACAAAATTCTCATGCACCAAGTGAACGATGGAGTTTGGATCTGATGATAGAAGATTGTTTTGAACCACTAACCGCTTTCAGGTCGCTACCGCTTCCCATACTCAATGAAATGTTGGCTCACGGACCGTTTATCTGATAGCAGGCAAAAACTTTTCCTTGCATAAATGTTTTAAAAATCGCATACTTTTTACAGATGCGCTCTCAGTAATCTCAGGAAGATACGTCCGGTTCGCCTAAGAAAAATGCGACAGCTTAGTTCGGTTAGAGAGTTTTCATTTAGGTTAGAAGCAGTTTGAGCAAAGATATTTTCAAGATAAGTTAGGCATGTCGCATCGTTAGGTAGAAAGATTTCCTTTCCATAAATGTTAGCCTTCCTTTTGCTTCCTTTTCAGTCTCGCATAGGAGACAAATCAAAAAATAATGGGTAACAAATTATATGTAGGAAACTTGTCATTTCATTTGACGAGTGACGATTTACAAGACTATTTTGCATCAGTAGGAACAGTAGAATCCGCTAAAGTAATTGAAGACAGAGACACAGGCCGCTCACGCGGATTCGGTTTTGTTGAAATGTCTTCAGACTCAGAAGCATCAGCAGCTATCGAACAATTTAACGGTCAGGAATATGAAGGCCGTAATTTGGTTGTAAACGAAGCTCGACCGCGTGAAGATCGCGGTGGACGCAACGGCGGTGGCGGAGGACGCGGTAGAGGCCACAGCGGTGGCGGCGGCGGAAATTATTCCGGTTGGTAGAATTTTTGTTAATTCAAAAAGAGAAGCGGCTTGCGGGCCGCTTTTTTTGTTTTGGATCTGTTGAAACCTTCCTTTTAGTTTGGCGTATTTACTTCTACCTGCTTAGCATAGGTCGAATCTTTAGAACGCGTTTTTCTGACCCTGCGGATAATTTATCCCTGTAAATCGCTCTTAGAATTCGAATTCAAAAAACTCAAACTTTAAGGAGAGATTCGTCTGTCTGGTTGAATTTACTGACATACGAATCGGGAGAAAACGATGAGAAGAAAAAGAGATTTTACGCTTCGGCTGATCGCGCTCGCTGTCACGCTGCTTACATTTACAAGTCTAAATTTTAGTCAAACCGTCAATACGCCAAGACCCGTCAGTCCGGCTGCGGAACTTTCGCAAACCATTGGGTTATCAACGATCACGGTAAATTACTCACGCCCAAAACTAACGCTTCAAGGCGTGGATCGGACAGGGACGATCTGGGGACAGCTTGTTCCTTATGGTTTTAGCAAAACAAATTTTGGCGGACAGGGCGATATACCCTGGCGAGCCGGAGCGAATGAGAATACGACGATCGAATTTTCAGACGACGTCAAGATCGAAAAAAAACCACTTGCCGCCGGAAAATACGGACTTCATATGCTGATCTACGAAGACGATCGAGCCACGCTTATCTTTTCAAAAAATCATACATCCTGGGGAAGCTTCTGGTATGACGCAAAAGACGATGTGTTGAGAGTGGATGTAAAAACAACAAGAATACCGCGAACGGAAGTTTTGACATACAGCTTTATCGATTACGGCACGGATTTCGGTACGCTTGCGCTTTCGTGGGAACTCAAGCAGATCCCTTTTAAGATCGAAGTTGATACAAACAATGTCGTCGTAAACAACTTTAGAAACGAACTCCGCTCGCTTCCCGGTTTTGGCTGGCAGGGATTTTTGACCGCAGCAAATTATTGTCTAACAAATAATTTTAATCTGGAAGAAGCACTCGGTTGGGCCGATACCGCCGCGACAAGAAATCCGGCGTTTAATACTTTTTCGACAAAAGGCGCGATCCTTTACCAACTCGGCAGAGGCGACGAAGGCGATAAGGTTTATGCTCAGGCAATTCCATTTGGAAATAAGAATCAGGTCAATGCAGCCGGCTATCAATTGCTTGGTTTAAAACGATTTGAGAAGGCGATCGAATTCTTCAAGATGAATACTGCGAAATACCCGGATGATCCGAATGGTTTTGACAGCTTAGGTGAGGGCTACAAGCTAGCCGGCGATCGTGAAAACGCCATAAAGAACCTTAAAAAAGCGCTTTCAATGAATCCTCCGGAAAACGTTAAAGCCAATTCTGAGAAATTGCTAAAAGAGCTCGGTGCAAATTAGAAAAACCGATTCTTTTTCCGAACTCTGGTAAGCAGCTTTATTTTAAGGCTGCTTTTTTTATCGAAACGATAACTTGCGTCATAATTGAGGTTGAAAGATTTGAGTTAATAAATTACGCTAAAGACTCCACAAAGAACAAATTTGAAAATAGATTGATCATAACTTTCTGCGCCATCTTTTTAAGACGTTTTCAAATTGCTGTTTTTCTAAACATTTTTTCAAATTATTTGCCGAGGATAACCATGAGAAATATTCGTATTGCCCGAAAAGTCCTTCTAGTTTTATGTTTTTCCATATTTTTATCTGCGAGCGTTTTTGGCCAGACAATTGAAATGCCAAAGCTTGAGCGAGACCCGAATCAGGCGATCGATCAGGAGTATACAAAAAAGATCGCAGAATATACCACGCGCAAGGAGTTTAATTCACCGCTGACGGAATATCTTCCGGCATCAAAAACAATTCCTACACCAAAGGCGGTGCTTGGCGATGTAGCAGGCGCACCCGGAATGCTTCCTTACTCAGAGGAGGTTTACCGCTATATGCGGATGCTTGAGAAGGCGAGTCCGCGGGTAAAGGTGTATACGATCGGAAGAACAGAAGAAGGACGTGAAATGATCGCGGTCGCAATATCCTCGGAAAAGAATATCGCGCAGATAGAACCAAACCGACAGCGTCTTACAAAACTCGCAGATCCGCGTTCGATAAATATGAACGATACGGAAGCCGAGAAACTCGTCGAAACAACGGTTCCCGTTTATTACATTACGGGAGCAATGCATTCGAATGAAACCGGCTCGCCGACCGCGCTGATGGAACTCGCATACCGTTTGATCGTAGATGAAAGCAAATTTGTAAAACACGTTCGCGACAATTTGATCACCTTGATAACACCGGTTGTCGAAGTTGACGGACGAAACCGGCAGGTCGATGTTTACAATTGGCACATCGCAAACCCCGGCAAAAATTGGTCGCCGCTGATCTATTGGGGAAAATACGTTGCACACGACAACAACCGCGATTCAATGGCGCTTTCGCTCGCACTTACGCGAAACGTGCTCAAAACATATCTCGATTGGAAGCCTCAGGTTCTCCATGATCTGCATGAATCGGTTCCCTATCTTTATGACAATACGGTCGGAACTGAGCCGTATAACGCCTGGGTCGATCCGATATTGGTGGATGAATGGCAATTGATCGGCTGGAACAATGTCGCCGAGATGACAAAAATGGGAATGCCGGGTGTTTTCACACACGGTGATTTTGATACGTGGTCGCCGAGCTATCTGGTGTTTATCGCCGCTTCGCATAACGGGATCAGCAGACTATACGAAACATTTGGAAACGGCGGTGCAGACACCGTCGAACGCGAACTTTCACCCGAAGATTATCAAAGACTCTGGTACAAGCAGAATCCTCCATATCCAAAAGCGCTTTGGTCACAGCGAAATAACAACAATTATCAGCAGACAGGTTTACTCGTATCGTTAACCCATTTTGCGACGAACGGAAAATACTTTCTCCGCAACTTCTATCGTAAAAGTAAAAATTCGATCCTGAAGCCGACACAGGCCGGTCCTGCCGCCTACATTTTCCCAGGCGATGATCCGAGACCTGGCGGGCAAGCTGAACTGCTTGCGCTTCTTCAAACTCAGGGCAATGAAGTTCATCGTGCTACCGCGGAATTTAGTGTTACTATGCGCGCTCCAAAGGATGAAAAGAAAGACGAGCCAAAAACGGTCACCCAAAAGTTTCCCGCCGGAAGCTATATCGTGCGAATGGACCAACCATACAGCCGAATCGCGGACATGATGCTCGATCATCAATACTGGTCGCCGACGGATCCTCAGCAAAATGTTTATGACGACACTGGCTGGACGTTTGGCGAACTCGGCAATGTAAAAGTAGTTCGCGTAACGGATGAAACTGTGCTCAAAGCTCCGATGGAATTGATGGTCGGAGCGGTCCAGGCTCCGGGCGGAGTCGTCGGAAACGGCTCGATATACGTCGTCAATCACAATGCAGACAATGCGCTTGTGACACTGCGTTACCGTTTCAAGGATGCAGATTTTCAGACTTCCGAAGAACCCTTTAAGATCGGCGATCGATCGTTCAATCGGGGTTCATTTATTATCAAGAATGTCGACGGCGGTGAATTGAGCCGGACGACTCAGGCACTTGGATTAAAAGCTTATGCGACGGATACATCACCGAGTGTCAAGACGCACGCCCTTCGTGCGCCAAAGATCGCGATCATGCATACATGGCTCACAACCCAAGATGAAGGTTGGTGGCGTATAGAATTCGACAAATACAAAGTTCCGTACGACTACATCAGCACGCAGGATGTAGCAAATAATTCAAAATTACGGTCGAAATATGACGTAATAATCTTTGCACCGGTCGGGCGCGGGGGTTCGCAGATAATTTCCGGTTTACCGATGACGGGGAATCCGCTCCCATGGAAGAAATCGGATCTTACGCCAAATCTCGGAAGAATTGATTCGACGGATGATATGCGGCCGGGCCTCGGATGGAACGGCGTCAAAAATTTGCAGGATTTTGTACACGGCGGAGGACTTCTGATCACTGCTCAAGATACGGCGGAATTTGCTGTCGAATATGGATTTAGCCGCGGCGTTTCGGCGAGGGGTCCAAATCGAATGCGGCTTCCGGGCAGCGTTTTACGTTCAAAAATGGTCGATGATACAAGTCCGATCGTTTATGGTTATGAAGATAATCTTTCAATATTTGCAGCGCGCGGTCCGATATTCACATTCGGAAATTACGCAAACGGCGGCGGAAGACGCGGCGGAGATGACAGTGGACGAACAACCGGACGCGGTTCGGTAGATGATCCGGACACTGTTCAAAACAGACGTCCCGATGAAATTCCTGAAAGAACGAGCACCGAGATCTGGGAAGCGCCGCCTGTTACAAATGCGGAGCTGAGAAACGGGATCGGTCTGCTTCCTCCTTATGCAAGACCGCGGGTAATTCTGCGCTATGGTGATGCCAAGGATCTCCTGGTTTCTGGTTTGCTCGACGGCGGCGGCGAGATCGCACAATCTCCGGCTGTGATCGATGTTCCGGTCGAGAATGGTCATGTAATTCTGTTTTCAAATAATCCGTTTTGGCGTGCTGAGACGCAGGGAAGTTATTTTCTCGTCTTCAATGCGATAATGAACTTTGATAATTTGAATGCCGGAAGAAAACTAGCGGAAAAGTAATTTTTGGCAAGTTTGTTTTTGCGATCGGGCGGCTTCGATGAAGTCGCCCTTTTTTCCTGCCGGCACATAATACTCATTTTTTGGGGAATATAATCCAAAGATCCGAGATTAATAGTTTATGCTTATCTTCAAGATCCGATGGATAATATCCCTTATAACTTTTTCTTTCCTTTTTCTATCCGCATGCACGGAAAAGCCTCCGGTCACTTTTAGTATTTCCGGTCATATCAATAATCCACGTGGCGGCAAGGTCGTCCTCATGCAGGAGGAAGACATAAATCTGAAAAAGAAAAAACTGATCGATGTGATCCCGGTCGACGATAAAGGAAACTTCAATATCGATCTGGATCTCGAACCGCACATCTACACAGTTAATTTTTACGATGAAAAAAGTGTAACTCTTGCTATCGATCGCGGTCAGAAGATAAAGATCGAAGCAGATGGAAATAACCTCAAAGATATTGTCGTCTCAGGCTCTGACGATACTGCAAAACTCGAAGCTTACGAAACATTCCGCAACGGTTCACTTGAAAGGCTTGTCAAAACAGTTCGCAAGAAATTAGAGAATTCCGATGATGTAAATAACCCCGATGCCGAAGAAGCCGGATTAGCTGAGATCGAAAACTACGAAAAACATAAGGCCGAACTCAACGATTTTATAAAAACGAATATGGGCGATTCGATCGCGATCTATGCGACGAGTCTTCGTTGGGACGGAGCAGAGAATATACCGTTCTTTGAGACTTTGGCAGCATCATTTGAGAAAAAACACGGTGATCTTGATGTCACAAAACGAATCAAAGAAAAGATCGCACTGCTAAAGAAAACCAGCGTCGGCGGTACAGCCGAGGCAATTAAATTAACGGATAAAGACGGAAAAGAAATAGAATTCGAGGCTTCGAACGCGAAATATACTCTGATAGATTTTTGGGCGAGTTGGTGCGGACCGTGCCGGCGTGAAAGCAGATCACTTGGATCGCTTTTAACAAAACATCAGAAAAATGGTTTTGCGATATACGGCATTTCGCTCGACGATGATCGCGAAAAATGGCTTGATGCTTTGGAGAAGGACGGCCGGACCTGGACAAACGTCTCAAACCTAAAAGGCTACGAAACCAAAGCCGCTTTTGATTATGGCGTTACAGCGCTTCCTGCAAATTTCTTAATTGATTCCGAAGGAAAGATCGTTGCAAAGAATTTACACGGTAAAGAATTGGTTGAAAAAGTGAATGAAGTTTTTAGTAAGTAAGTCGTAAAATTGCAAAAAAAATCGGATCGATGATAAGCTCAAATCGGCATTCTTCATAGATCCAATTTTTTTAGCTTAATGCTGTCCGAAATTTCTCCATCGCGCCTTCGAGAATATCGTCTTCCCGTGCGATACAAATTCTCATATGCGCATCCCAAAGATCGCTGTCCGCAAACGCGCTTCCCGGAACGGCCGCGACACCGGCTTTTTCGAGAAGCATTTCATTAAACTTCAGCGCATCATCAAATCCTTCAGGTATTCTTGCCCATAAATAAAACGCAGAGCCGGAATTATAGATATCAAACCCAAGATCAGTAAGCGTTTCGGAAACAAACGAACGTTTTAGGTCAAATTTTTGGTGGAGCGAATCGTAGTAATTTTCATCGGCCATCAAAACCCGCGAAAGCGCGGCTTGAAGCGGTGTTGACGGACAAACATAAACGATATTTACCGCCGCATTTACTGGCGCTAAAAGTTCACCTTTTCCGTAAGCATAACCGAGTCGCCAACCGGAAATATTCCACGATTTTGAGAAAGAATTTACGGTGATAGTACGGTCCCACATTCCCGGAAGAGTTGCGATCGGTGTGTGCGGGTTCTCTCCCGTCACATAGTGTTCGTAAACTTCATCCGAAATAACCAGCAGATCGAGTTCTTGCGCGACTGCGGCAATTCCTTCCAGTTCGACTTGAGATAAAACTTTTCCGCTTGGATTTGCAGGCGAACAAACAATGATCGCAGCAAGCGGAAATTCAGCACGGTCTTTAAGCTGCCGGCATTGGATCTTGAGAACATCGAGATCGATCTTAAGATTTTCGTCCATCTTGAAAACGCGTGTTTCACCGCCGAATTCTTCGATGATCTTTCGATGATAGGGATAATACGGTTCAAATACGAGAACGGATTTTCCGCGAAAATAGGTTTGCGCAATTCCGATCAGCGCGCCGGTTCCGCCCGTTGTGATCAACAGTTCAAACGGCCTTGCCTCAGTATCTATCTCGATACCGTTATATTTCCTGAGCTTTGCAGCAACCGCTTTCCGCAAATTTGCGTCGCCTTCCGAGCCGCCGTAATGATTCTCGCTGGCCGCAATAATTTCATATGCTTCTTTTGCAAGCTGCGGATCGATCGGCAGATCCGATTGTCCCTGGACCAGGTTTCCTTCACGAGGCACGAGCCTCGTGATCGCACGTATATCCGGTTTCACTTTTTTTGTTTTTGCTTCTGACATATGCGTTTAAAAATAGCAGAATTATAGGGAAATTTCTAAGACACGTTGACTGAAAAGATCCGAAAATTATCGGTTTTGAAATTAATATTGTCGCGAGTTAATGTACACGAATCTGTAAATTTAGTTTAGGATAAATAGATAATAATGGAAAAAGCTTCAAGAAAATTACCTCCATCGTTAAGATCCAGCATTGTCGCCGGGCATTTAGTTAAATTCCGGCGGCGGCCGACTGAGTTTCTGACCGAGCTGGCCGCGCTTGGCGATGTCACATTTATGCGGATGTACAATCAGCCTGCTTACTTTCTCAATCATCCTGATCTGATCCGTGATCTGCTGACGACGAGTAATTCGAAATTTGAAAAAGGACGCGCCGTACAGCGTTCGAAAGGTTTGCTTGGAGAAGGACTTCTGACAAATGAGGGCGCATCGCATCTCCGGCAGAGACGGATGATCCAGCCCGCGTTTCATAAAGACAGGATCGCCGAGTATGCAGGCGCGATGACGGAATATGCCGTAAAAATGCGTGAGGAATGGCAAGATGGCGAGGTCCGCGATATTGATAGGGAAATGATGCGTCTGACGCTGCAGATCGTCGGTAAAACTCTCTTTAATGCTGACGTCAATAATGCGGCAGACGATGTAGGGCAAGCGATGACAAACGTCATTGAGATGTTTAATTTTCTGCTTCTTCCATTTTCAGAATTGCTTCAAAAATTGCCGTTGCCCCAATCAAGACGATTCAGAAGATCAAAAGCTACTCTGGATAAGGTTATCTACGGGATCATTGATGAAAGACGTGCGTCAGGCGAAGATAAGGGCGATCTGCTTTCGATGCTTCTAATGGCACAAGGCGAGGATGATGGAAAGGGAATGACGGACGAACAGGTTCGGGATGAGGCTTTGACGCTTTTTCTTGCCGGTCATGAAACCACTGCAAACGCGATGACATGGACCTTCTACCTGCTTTCCCAAAACCCCGAAAAGGCCGCCAAGCTTCAGGAGGAAGTGGATAGAGTCTTAAATGGGAGAGTTGCGGCAATGGAAGATGTCTCCCAGCTGAAATACACAGAAGCTGTTTTTGCAGAATCGATGCGGCTGTATCCGCCTGCTTGGGCGATCGGACGACTCGCCATAGAAGAGCACAAATTTGGCGAATACGAAATTCCAAAAGGCGCGCTTGTATTGATCAGCCCTTATGTCACGCAGCGCGACGCGCGTTTCTGGGAAAACGCAAATGACTTTGTTCCGGAAAGATGGTTTGAGCAAAACGTGAAAGAAGCGGGACAAACTTTTACGTATTTTCCGTTTAGCCGAGGCGTAAGAAGCTGCATCGGCGAAAGCTTTGCGTGGATGGAAGGAATTCTTTTGATCGCGACTTTTGCGCAGAAATGGAATTTAGAATTGATGCCCGATCAAAAGATCGGTCTAAATCCCTTAATGACGCTTCGGCCGAAATACGGGATGCGAATGAACGTCAAAGTTCGAAAATAACATCATCACAATATGATTTATTTTCACGTCGTACGCAAAATTTCTTAAACTCACCGTCACCCCCCCACAAAAAAGGTTTTTATCCATATACTCCAAAAAGTGAGGTGTAAGTTATGTGTCGCGCTCGGTTAGTGTTTATTTTTGTAGTTCTTTTTTCTCTCTATCTCCTTTTACCAATTGGTTTTCCTTTCCTGATTGAGAGCGTCAGCGC
>JBGTEI010000246.1:0-3630 GCA_041747875.1 Pyrinomonadaceae bacterium
TTGTTGGAACTAAAAGCCGCAGACCAAAAACAAGTGCGTTTATTTCTGACTTTCGCGATCTAAAACCGGGAGATTTTGTCGTCCATGTCGATCATGGGATCGGACGTTTTGAAGGACTACAAATGATCGGCACACAGGGCGTTGAGCGCGAGTTTATGCTCCTTGTTTATGCGGAAAATTCAAAGCTCTTTATTCCGGTTGAAAGACTCGATCTTGTTTCGAGATACGGTTCGAGCGAAGGAACACATCCAAATCTTGATAGACTCGGCGGGATTGGCTGGCAAAAAACGAAGGCGCGCGCAAAACGTGCGACGCGCGATATGGCGGACGAACTCTTACGCCTTTACGCCGAGCGCAAACTCGTTCAGGGATTTTCGTTTTCAAAAGATGCGCCGTGGCAAAAGGAATTTGAAGATGCATTTCCATACAATCTTACCGTCGATCAAGCTGCATCGATCGAAGACATAAAAAAGGATATGGAAACAGCAGTTCCGATGGATCGGCTCGTAGTGGGAGATGTCGGTTACGGCAAAACTGAGGTCGCGATGCGGGCGGCTTTTAAAGCCGTGATGGACGGAAAACAAGTTGCCGTTCTAACGCCGACGACGGTTCTTTCCTATCAGCATTTCGAAACCTTCAAAAAACGGTTCGCAGCATTTCCGGTAAAGATCGAATTGCTTTCACGTTTTCGTTCGCGAAAAGAGCAAAAAGAAGTGGTCGCGGCGACCGAGGAAAATAAAGTTGATATTTTGATCGGAACCCATCGAATACTCTCTAACGACGTAAAGATGCCAAAATTGGGGCTTGTTGTCGTCGATGAAGAACAGCGGTTTGGCGTAGCTCACAAGGAAAAACTAAAGCAGCTTAAGAAAAAAGTGGACGTATTGACACTGACGGCTACGCCGATACCTAGAACACTAAATATGTCGATGATCGGAATGCGGGATATGTCTGTCATCGAAACGCCGCCGAGAGACCGACTTGCGATAAATACACAGGTCGTGCAGTTTTCCGAAGGCGTCATCAAATCTGCGATCGAACTTGAACTATCTAGAAGCGGGCAGGTGTTTTTTATACACAATCGCGTTCAGACGATCGAAGCGATTACGGCGCATATCAAAAAGATCGTTCCAAACGCGCGGATCGTGATCGGTCATGGACAAATGGGCGAGAAAGAACTGGAACAGGTAATGCTTGATTTTGTCGATCATAAATTCGACGTTTTGGTGGCCACAACAATCATTGAAAACGGCATCGACATCCCCCGCGCAAATACGATAATCATCAATCGCGCAGACACTTACGGACTCTCCCAGCTATACCAGCTTCGCGGACGGGTTGGACGATCAAGCCGCCGCGCATATTCGTATCTCTTGATTCCGGGTGAACAGGAATTAACTCCGATCGCCCGCAGGCGTCTATCCGCAATTCGCGAATTTTCGGATCTCGGTGCCGGATTTCGAATCGCCGCCCTCGACCTTGAATTGCGGGGTGCAGGAAGTATTCTGAGCGGTCAGCAATCGGGACAGGTCGATGCGCTTGGTTTTGATCTATATACAAAAATGCTCAGTCGGACGATACAGGAATTGCGCGGCGAAGAGATCGAGGATGAAACAAGCGTTTCGCTAAATCTTGGCGTCGATGTTTCGATCCCGAATGACTATATAAATGAAACGAGCCAGCGCCTGCGAACTTACAAAAGGATCTCCTCAACTGAAAATGAGGGAGATCTTCGCGCCATTTATTTGGAGATTCAGGATCGATACGGAAAACTGCCCGAATCTGTTGAAAATTTGTTTGAATATGCGCGTCTCCGGCAAACAGCCGAGGTAATGCACATCATTGCGGTCGACAAGGCGAAAGATGGTTTGGCGATAAAACTCGGCGAAAAATCGAAGGTCGATCCGGAAAAACTCATGAATTTGGTTGGGGAAATAGAAGGATCGGCATTTTCACCGAGCGGAATCCTCAGAGTACCGGCAAATAACGAATATTTGATCGAAAACGCGCGAAAGATCTTAGAATCGATCGCTCAATAATCTCGTTCATTGCTTTGTGCAATCGCCAAATTCGTTGAAGTCACAAATGAAGAGATCCGGCGCATATTCGCGGGTTTGTTTTCGGACGTTTTTCCAAAGAACCGAGTTTTTGTATCGATCTTCCGTCCAGCCAATTTTCGCGCGGTTTTTCCAAACAAACTCGTATGCTTCTTTTTCGTCGCCGCCCTGCAGGTGAATTGCTTCATGGAGGAGTATTGCAGCCCGTTCTACATCGTCTTCCGTAAAGTTGAAAAAATCGGGATAGATCGTCATGATCTCAAACGGAAAATTTGTCGCAGCGTAAGCATTTTCCTTCGTAGTCAAAGAATTCAGCCAGTTATCGGTGCTGCGAAATGCAGTGAGATTCTCTAAATAAAACGCTTCCCGATCAAACCCACCTTTTTTGATCACTTCTATTGCGCTGCCCACTATTGCGCCTTGGTCGCTTGTTAGTGGTTTGGCCGAAAAATACATCGAAATATAGAATCCGAATATCACAAACAATAATGTTGTAACGCAAATCACGGCACGGCGAAGAATGATCTTTGAAAGGCTGTGTTCTGACTTTGCAGGCAAGATCGAACGCGCTTCGCCAAGCAAGGATTTACATCGCGCGCAAGCCTCTGCGTCGGCAAAATTAGTTAAATTGCAGTTTGTGCATTTTTTGTTCATTAAGTGGATTATGATGGGATCGAAGAAGTAGAAGTTCCCTGTTTTGTTTAAAATTCACATAGGAGCGATTCTTCCAATATATTTATCAGAACAGAAAATTAAGAAACCCAAATCCGTATTCCCGCATCATAGCAATTTGCAAAAGACGGCAATTCGGGATTAAGATGCTCGATTAGTTGTGACAAAATACTAACAAAAACTTAAGGGGTAATTACCGTGAGATTTACAAACTCCGTATTTCTAATAATTTCATTGATCATTCTATTCAGCTTTACTGCGATCGCGCAGGAAACCGAAGCCGTCGTTGTTGACGAAGTAGTTGTACAGGTTAACGACAGCGTGATCACATTATCAAGCATCAATCGCGAACTTAGGAACGCCATTGAAGGGATCATGCAGCAGGATAAGAAATCCGAGGCTGAAGCAAAAGCAATTGTTGACGGAAAAATGGGACAGCTCATTGCGAATATGATCAACGAAGAACTTCTGTTTCAGCGCGGAAAAGAAATGGGCGTTGAAAAGACCGTTGAAGCTCGGATCAATGAACGGTTTCTCGGAATGATGCGCGAGTTTAACC
This sequence comes from Pyrinomonadaceae bacterium, assembly GCA_041747875.1. Classification (GTDB taxonomy): domain Bacteria; phylum Acidobacteriota; class Blastocatellia; order Pyrinomonadales; family Pyrinomonadaceae; genus Aridibacter. The sequence goes on from JBGTEI010000246.1 coordinate 3,289, forward strand.
TCAAATCGCTTGATGAATTATACGCCGCGATGCGTTCGCAAGGGGTCGAACCGGACGCACTTCGTGAGGATTTTAGAAAAAGATACACGCAAGATGAGGTCTGGCGAAATCAGGTTGACAGCGTCATTTATTGGGGTTCAACTGATAAGGAATTGAAAGAATACTACGAAAAGAATGCGGATAAATTTAAGACGCCGGCAACGATTACGATCAGCGAGATCTTCCTTAGTTTTGCCGGACGCGATAAGGCGACGGTAATTGAGAAAGCAAAACAGCTTGCAGCGCAACTTCGCGGCGGTGCAAATTTTGAAACCGTTGCGGTCGCAAACTCTGACCGGCCGG
>JBGTEI010000247.1:0-5577 GCA_041747875.1 Pyrinomonadaceae bacterium
CGTCCGCGCCTTTTTTATGAAGTTGCCAAACGAATATTTTGTAATCGAAAGCTGCGCAGATTTTAAGAAAACGAGCCTTTGCGAAACGGATAAAACTGATTATCTAAAGAACTTCACGACCGTTGAGGATCTGAAAAACGGTTATTTGGAGGCAGGCGGCGACGGTGCGCAAAGTGCAATGAAAATGGCGATATTTCGTCGTCAGAACGGTAACTACTTGGTTGGCCTAAATGTTTTTGGCGAAGCTCAGGATTCGTATAAGTTTCTGGAATTTGCAGACGGAAAATGGCAGGATATTTCGCTCGAGATAATTCCGGAATACAGTAGTACAAACATCTACGAGCTGCCGCGAAATGGAACGACGATCCAGGTTTTTGCAAAAAAGATCATCGAGCAGGGGAAGGATTTTGAAGTGAGTGAAAAAGGCGAAAAACTTTACGATCTAAAGTGGACCGGCGGGGAATTTTCGATTCAGAAATAGATAATAAATGGGCCGATACTTACTTGAACTTAATAGCCAGTCACCTGTTTTGGCGATCCTTACGACACTCGTTTGCGTCCTGATCATCGGGACGATGGCGCAGATCTTTGCAGAAAGGTTTCGTTTGCCCGCTACCGGGCCGCTTCTTATCGTTGGGATGTTTTTTGGTCCTGACATTATTGGTTTGGTACAGCCGGAGATCCTCCGCGAGAAGGACATCCTGAGCCTGATCGTTAGAATGGCCGTGGCAATAATCGTCTTTGAAGGCGGAATGCTGCTGAACGTCTACGACATTCGCCATACCTCGCGTGCCGTTTCCGGGCTGGTGACAATCGGACTCTTGATCACAACCGTTTTAGCGGGAGTTTTGGCGCATTATCTTGTCGGACTTTCCTGGGAGATCGCGATCCTTTTTGGTGCAATTGTTTCTGTTACCGGACCAACAGTAATTACTCCGATACTTGAAAAGATTAAAGTAAACAGGCGCGTACGTTCAACTTTGGAAAGCGAATCGATCATTGCGGATCCTTTTGGGGTGATCCTTGCAGCGATCGTATTTACTGCGATCTTAAACCGGGGTGACGGCATTTACGTCATTACGCACGGAATTGAAACTGTACTCGCCGGAACTGCTGCGGGAATTCTGGTGGCGTTGTTCATTTGGCTGATCGGCAACCGTTTTCATCTTCTGCCCTCAAAATATACGCGGCTCGTGATCCTTGGAGGCGCTCTTGTTGCATATACCTTCGCAGAACTTTTAGCGCACGAATCAGGGGTATTAGCGGCGGCGATCGCAGGTATCGTGATCGGTTCGATCGACATACCGCATAAGGATGAGGTGTTGGAATTTAAGGGTGATCTTGCGTCAATCGCAATTTCGGCGGTGTTTATTCTGCTTGCGGCGAGTTTGCGTTTGACCGATCTGTCGGCGCTTGGTTGGGGCGGCGCGGCGGTTGTGATTTTGATAATGGTCTTTGTTCGCCCGATCCGCGTTTTTCTGTCGACCTACGGTTCGGAGCTGAAAAACAACGAAAAGTGGTTTATTTCATTTATCGGCCCGCGAGGGATCGTTGCGGCATCGGTTGCAACATTTTTCTCTTTAGAATTGATAGAGTTCGGAAATAAATCCGGGAACCTGGATCTGGTAAATGACTCGCAAAAAATGGTTTCGCTGGTGTTTGCGGTTATTTTGGGTACAGTATTGATCGAGGGGTCAGCTGCAGAATGGCTGTCGAAATTCTTTAAAGTTATGCCACGATTAACAGTAATAATTGGAGCGGATGAAACCGCGAGATTACTCGCCAAGAAATTAGCGGCGGCGGGAGAATCGGTATCAATAATTGATACAAATGAAGAAAACGCCGCAGAGGCGAGAAAGCTGAAGGAAACAAACGTTTACTGCGAAGACGCTACGGACGTGGCAGTTTTGCGCCGCGCCGGTGTTCCTATGGCGAAAGCAGTGATCGTAGCAACACCGAGTGATAAGGTAAATATTTTGATCAGCCAGGTCATTCGGTCGAATTTTGGCGACAAAAGAATTGTTGCGCGGGCCAATACGACTTCCAATGTTACGGCGTTTGAAGAAGCGGGGATCGAGACCATGAGTCCGGTTCAGGCATCCGTTGCGATCCTTGAAAATATGGTGCTGCGTCCAAGTTTGTTTCAGCTTTTGGCGACAACGAAGCCGGATGATGAAAAGATCGACGAAGTTCAGGTACGTTCGAAACGCAGCATCAATAAGAGTTTGGCGACGCTCCATCTGGAAGGTTGTTTGGTTGTTGCGCTCCGGCGCGATGGGAAATTGATACAGCCAAATGGCGCGACCGTTTTACGATACGATGACATCCTAACATTACTGGGAAATGAACAATCTCTCGAGAAGGCTAAGCAATTATTTCAGGTGATTAATTGAGCGGATCGAAACCTCTCAGTTTATTCAGCGGGCTTTCAAGGCGCCAGTACAATTGTTTTGCCGCACGGGTTTGAATAAGGTCGTGCCTCAGCGGCGGCGAAGTTAATACATTCTCATATTTTTAGAAGGGCAATTTGTCGGTTGTTAACCTGGAATTTCGCATAAGATATTTGATGCTAACACCAGATGTTTGCAAATATCGGACGAACTAATCTTGAATGTTGGCGGCTGACGGAATTTTGAGGATCAAGTGCATTTTTGAATGTTACGAATATGAATAACAGCAGCGTCGTAATTGCCGCAGATCTAGGAGGAACAAATTTGCGCGTCGCGGCAGTTAAGAGCGACGGTGAAATTATTGCGCGCTCGAGAAAAAAGACGCCTAAGGCAAAAAACACTGAAGTAGTGCTCAATACGATCGTTAAAGCATTAAAAGAATGTATTTTGGGATCCGGTGAATTGGAGGTCAAAACGATCTCGATCGCAACTCCGGCTACCGTCGACGTAAGTAGCGGCACAATAATCAACGCACCAAATGTGCCGGCGTTAGACGGAGTTAAAATAGTTAAAGAAATTGAAAAGCGCTTGAAGATTCCGACGATCCTCGAAAATGATGCCAACGCGGCGGCGGTTGGTGAAAACTGGCTTGGAGCTTCTAAGGGTTTGAAAAACTCGATAATGGTAACTCTCGGAACCGGAGTCGGCGGCGGATTGATACTAAATGGTGAGGTTTTTTCCGGGAGTGACGGGACGGCTGGCGAAATCGGACATATCTGTGTTGAGCCGAACGGCGTGAAGTGCGGTTGCGGAAGTAATGGATGCCTGGAGCAATACGCATCGGCGCTTGCATTGGTCAGAATGGCGAGGGATCTCTTACCGGAAATGCACGGAATGTATTACAATCCTACGTTAAATTCTGCTGATATTTATCGCTTTGCGAAAAAAGGTGATGTGTCAGCACGTGAGGCATTCAGGCTTCAGGGGTATTACTTGGGAATCGCGCTCGCAGGGTTGATAAATACCTTGAATCCGGACGTTATCGTAATAGGCGGCGGCGCTTCGGCAGGGTGGGATCTGTTTATTGACGAAATGATTGAACAGATAGGCATGAGGGCTTATAAAACACCTGCCGAACGTGCTAAACTTCTAATTGCCGAGCTTGGAGATGATGCCGGGATTCTTGGCGCAGCTTATCTAGGATTCAAAGAGAAAAACTAATGATAAGATTTTGACTTGCAGGGTTTGACCCTGACGAGTGGTTTTCGTAGTAAATTTTCTTAGTTTTCGTGTAAATCATATGGACCTTTATCACAAAATATTAATTAAATTATATGAAGCGAGTGGCGGTAAAGATTCGCAAAAGGTTGATTTTTCTGATCTGGTTAAGAAGGAAGGCTTTTTCGCCAGTTATAAAGATATCTACAAACAGATGAATCAGTCAGGCTGGATCACCGAGGCAGGTCGAGCAGATGTTGTTAATATTACTCATTGGGGCATCATGGAAGCTAAAAAGACGTTAGCTACCGGCGGCGAAGATTCCACAAAGGAATTTGAAAAGGCTGCTACGCGACTTGTCGGTAATGCCAGAGAACTTCTAGTGATGACCGAGGAGTTTTCTTCGAAAAAGTCTGCGGACAGTTTAACTCAGGTTGAAAATAAATTTGATGAAGTGAAAAGTGATATTGGAAAACTGAAAAAGTACTTATAAAACGACGGCTTGCAAGATTCGCGGGTTTTCGTGTATTATGTTCGTTTCCTACTAGGCGTGGGAACGCAAAACGTGGGTTTTCGCACCCACTTTTTATTTTGGAAAAAATAGGGTTGTGGAAAAGATTTCGACAATTGAAAGAGTTCGTGAAGCGGCATCAAAAATCGCGATAAAAAAATCGCTTGAGCTTGTGCATGTTGAGATAGTTGGGTCGAATAATAATCCGACGGTGCGAATTTTTATTGATAAAGAAGATGGAATTACGCACGAAAATTGCTCTGATATTAGTACAGAGGTAGGCGAATTCCTTGATCAGAATGATTTGATCAGCTCAGAGTATGTGCTTGAAGTTTCTTCGCCGGGGATCGAGCGGGGGCTTTATAGTATCAACGACTTTGAGAAGTTTTGCGGGAGATCGGCAAAGGTCAAAACAAATAAGGCCATCGATGGCCAAAGAAATTTTCGCGGAAAGATCTTAGGTGTAAGCGGCGATTTAATAGATTTTGAAGATAAGACAAATGGAAATGTTCAGTTTTCATTTAACGACGTGGCAAAGGCGAATTTAGAATTCGATACGACGGAAGAATTGAAAGATGCTAAAAGGCGTCATTCAAAGTAGCAAGAAAAAGGGATCACTGACAGCAAAATGATTACATCGATTGGGCAAAGCATTGACGTTTTGAAAGAGGAATACGGGCTTGACCGTGAACTCGTGATTGAAGCGATGAAAGATGCCGTTCGCGCGGCGGCTCGTAAGCAATTTAAATCCGAGTACAAGGCCGGTGAAGGGATTCAAGTTGATTGGGACGATGAGCAGGGGATGATCGAGATCTCGGCGCAAAAAACCGTTGTTGAAGAGGTTGAGAGCCCGACGACTGAACTTTCCCTGACTGATGCGATCGAATTGACCGGCGACGATGAGATCGAATTGGGCGATATTTTGCTGCTTCCGCTTCCGACCGAAGAATTAGGACGAATTGCCGCACAAACTGCGAAGCAGATACTGATGCAGAAAGTTCGCGAAGCGATCCGTGAAAAAGTTTACGAAGAATATATTGATCGAAAAGGCGAACTTATCAATGGTCTCGTAAAGAGGTTTGAACGAGGCGACATGATAGTCGATCTTGGTACGAATCTTGAAGCCGTTTTACCTCGTCGCGAACAATCGCGCGGTGAAGTTTGGAATATTAACGAAAGACTTCGAGTCGTTATAGCAGACGTCAGTAAGGAATTACGCGGACAGCAGGTGATCGTATCGCGGGCATCTGCTGAACTTCTTAAGAGACTTTTCGAAATGGAAGTTCCGGAGATCTATGACGGAACGGTAACGGTAAAATCAGCAGTTCGTGAACCCGGCGACCGCGCGAAGATCGCGGTTTCCTCGAATGAAAAAGATGTTGATCCGGTTGGTGCCTGTGTTGGAATGAAAGGCGCCCGGGTTCAGGCAGTTATTAAAGAACTGCGCGGCGAAAAAAT
>JBGTEI010000248.1:0-3458 GCA_041747875.1 Pyrinomonadaceae bacterium
AATTCATTATTCGGACGTGCTTCTATGTCTTTGGTTAGATATAGAGCGGCGTTTTCATAGTCGTTTTTCCTCGAATAAACTCCGGCGATCATTCCCAAATAATGTTCTTTGGGAAATAGTTCGGCGAGTTTTTTATAGTCAGTTATAGCTTTGTCATAATTTGCAGGGTCTTCCATAAATATTTCAGCTCTCAATTCTAGGGCTTCTTTGTAATTAGGATTCAACTCGATCGCCTTCGTAAGACTTTTTGCAGCCTCTTCAAAGTTCTTTGCAAATTTTTGTTTAAATCCAAGCGCAACCCATTCCGCTGCTGATTTTTGGTTATTATCATTTGAATTATTATTTGGATTTGGTTTTATATTCGGACGTTCAGCAAGAAACTGAACGCAGGATTTCTGGACATTTCCGCCGAGTGCTTTGATCGCATTTTCGTCTTTGGTCGCGTTTTCAACTCGCCCCGAATAACACGATGCCATAATTCTGCCGTTCAGCGTCTGGATCTTGGCCGGGGCGTCAAGATTCGGTGCTTTCAATACTGAAGTAAAATCGGCTATCGATTCGTCATACTTTTTAAGTTGAAAATATGATATTCCGCGAGCATATTCACAAAGTCCGGCTTTCGGATTTAATTTCAGACATTCACTAAAAGACTTGACCGCACCGTCAAAATTTTTCTGGCTTAACTGCTGTCTGCCAAGAGTGTAAAAACCTTCCGATGTTGTCGGCATTTGAGCAAATGCGATATTTGCCGTCAGCGTTAAAATCAAGGCAAAAATTGCGAGTTTTATTGAACGATTCATTTCCGGTTCTCCATTTCCAACAACTACTTGCACGGTTCTTCTATTTTCCCGCCAAGCGCGACTGCTTTTTGCTCGTCAGCTTTCGCTTGTGTTTTTGAGCCTTGATCGCAGTAAGCCCGGGCGCGGAAAATATAATAGTTTACTTCGTCGGGTTTTAGCTTTATTGCGGTCGTCAGATCGGCAACCTCAAGTTCATATTTTTTTGTTTTGTGATAAATATCGCTGCGCATAACGAAGTTATCCGGAAAATTTGAATCTAGCCGGATCGCGTTATTCATGTCCGCGAGCGCCAATTCGTACTTTTGAATTCCCAAAGAATAGATCTCTGCACGGATAAAATAATATCGGGCGTTTGTCGGTGCGAGTTCGATGAGTTTTGAATAGTCGGCGAGAAGTTTGTCAAAATTCTTTTGTATAAAATACATATCCGCGCGGCGTTTGTAAGCATCAATATATTTCGGATCGACGGCAATAGCTTTGGTAAAACTTTCGATCGCTCCGGACTCATTTTCGACAGCCGCTTGTTTTTCACCCATTCTGAACCAGCCCGCCGCGGATGTCGGCATTTTGCACGGATAATTAACTTTTCCGCCGAACTGGGCAAACTTTTGCTCATCGGCTTTCGCGAGAGCGATCTTACCTTGCTCACAATACACTCCGGACCGGTCAAGATAGGCATTTTTATAATTCCGATCAAGGTCGATCGCTTTTGAAAAATCGATTTCTGCTTTTCTGTCCGATTCTAATTCAAAGTAAACCCATCCGCGTTTGTAATGCAGGTCGGCTGAAAGTGAATTAAACTCGATCGCCTTTGTATAGTCGCTGACCGCCTTCTCATACTCTTCGGTGTCCCTGTAAACATTACCCCGATAATCAAAAGCCTTAATGCTTCTGGGATTGATCTCAATAGCTTTTGTAAAATCCTTTATCGCTTCCGGGTATTTCTTATGGCTCTGATATGTCAAACCGCGACCAAGTAAACAAACCTGGGCGTTTACATTAAGTCTTAAATCGCTGCTAAACGCTGACGAGATTTCAAAGCACTTTGTAAATGACGCTGCCGCTTCGTCATACTTTTTCATCTCCAATTGTTTCGTAGCCAAATCTTTCCAACCATCGGCGGTCGTTGGCGTCTGGGAAAATACGGCGTTTACCGTCAGTGTAAATGCCAACGTGATAATTGCGAGTTTTATAATTTTGTTCATGTTTTTTCCGGATCTTATTGCGGTCTGCCTATCTTTACCGCTGTTTGTTCGTCTGCTCTAGCTAAATTGAGTTTGCCCAATTTCCGGTACGCTTCGCCTCTTTTTTTAATTGTCCAGTAATAATTCGGATCAGATTCAGCCGACCTGTTGAAATCGGCGATCGCTTTGGAATATTTTCGGAAGTCGAAATAAGTAAGCGCCCGGATGTAGTAAGTTCTGCCGTCGGGATTTATTCGGATCGCCCTTGAATAGTCGGCGATGGCGAGTTCCATTTTGTTATTTAGCTGGTGAATATTGCCGCGGCTTATGAAAGCCTCGAAATTTGTCGGGTCGAGTTCTATTGCTTTACTGTAGTTCGTATACGATTTTTTCGAATCGGTCAGGAAATAATAGAGTCCGAGCCCGTAGTATCCTTCAGCATAATCAGGTTTTAATTCGACCGCTTTTGTAAAATATTTGATCTTTTCATCACTGCCGATCGCAATCTTTCCGCGCTCAAGAAAAGCTTCCGGCATTTCCGGCGCGATTTGAACGGCTTTGTCGAGATCGTCAAAAGCCTCGAGATATTTTTTAAGTTTGGAATATGCCTTACCGCGGTTTACAAGACACGCGGCATGATCGTTTTTGATGACCAAACACCGTGTAAATGAATATACGGCGTCGTCAAACTTTTCTGCGGTAAGTTCTTTTTCCCCCGCCTCGAGCCAGTATTTTACGCTTTGTAGATCATTGTCGGCGACCTGTGCTTTATTTGGCACAGACGAACAAACAAAAACTGCCGTCAGTGTAAATAAAACTGCGGAAACTTTCTTCAGGTAATTTTCGACCATAAGATCTCCCTTTAAACATAAATCGCAAAATTTTCAGGAAAATCGGGTCAAAAAAATACCCTGCATTGAAAATGCAAGGTATTAACAACGCAGGATCCTCAATTATCTTATTCGTCCAATCCCCATTCAGTTCCTTCGATCCGCCCGAGAAGCTGCAGACTCCGCGAGTCTCCTTCGTGAAATGAACGAATAAGCCAGTTTAAGCCATCGGAAGTTTTCTTATTCCATTGAATATCAAAGAAATGATACTCGTCATCGGCCCGTCTAACTTCACTGTCTTTACCGTAAGTTTTTATGACATAATTTTTTAGATCAAAGTCTTTCTTGAAATTGATATATAAAGCATAAACAAAAGCGTTTGACGGGATTTCATTAATTTTCAAGCGCTTGATTGTGTCTTCGTATTCTTCGCCGGATTCGTCCTTTTTCATTACATTTTCATCGATCAAGATCGAATTCTTTTCGTCCTGTTTTAACCCGTGGATCCTAACTGTTAATTTTTCCACGCCGCCTTTTGAGACCGGAATGGCTAATTCAAGCCAATCAAATCTTGTGTCGCCAACTTCGGCTTTTTGCAGATCAAATTGTTTGGCAAATTCATTAAAAGGCATTCCAAGATATAC
>JBGTEI010000249.1:0-2921 GCA_041747875.1 Pyrinomonadaceae bacterium
CCTGAAGTAGTAATGCTGACCGCGGATAAGAATTTATCGACCGGGATAGAGGCGATGAGACGCGGGGCCTATGACTACCTGACAAAGCCCGCAGGGCCGGAGCAAGTAGAAGCCGTTGTACGAAAAGCTGCCGAGAAGCACAGGCTCGTAAAGCAAAACGAAAAGCTGCGAACGGCAATCCGCCAGCAAAATGTTAATTCCGCAATAAAGCCGGTTCATGCCAGTCCGGCGATGAAGGAGATCTTTACTCAGGCAGAGCGCGTAGCGGATCTTGATACGACGATCCTGATCACAGGCGAGTCCGGGACCGGGAAAGATGTTCTCGCACACTGGATGCATTCACAGGGGAAAAGGGGCGATCTGCCGATGGTTTCGGTAAACTGCGGCGCATTGCCCGAGAATCTTTTTGAGTCGGAATTTTTTGGTTTTGAAAAGGGATCTTTTACGGGAGCAAACAAGCAGAAAATAGGATTGATAGAGGCGGCTGATGGTTCGACGTTGTTTTTAGATGAAATTGGAGAAATGCCGATGCCGATGCAGGTAAAACTTCTCCATTTTCTTGAAAACGGAAGTTTTAGGCGGGTCGGCGCGCATCGCGATCAAAAAGCGGATGTTCGTGTGATCGCTGCGACAAACAAAGATTTGCCGGCTGAAATAGTAAACGGCAATTTCAGATCGGATCTGTTTTACCGTATAAACGTTATCTCATTTTGTCTCCCGCCGCTGCGAGAACGATATGAGGATATAGATGTTCTGATCGATTTTTTTATCGAAGGGTTTCGCATAAGCTACAATCGTCCAAAACTGGAAATCTCTAACGGTGCACGAAAAAAACTCGCCGCCCACTCCTGGCACGGTAATATTCGTGAACTAAAAAATACGGTCGAAAGAACTGTTGCTCTCTCGGTTACGGATCGGATCGACGAAATTTTTGGTTTGAGCACTCAAAACTTTACGGATCCACATGACACCCCCGCTTTCAAATTTAAGCCGGTCCCGCTCGCGGAAATAGAAAAAGATCATATTCTCTGCGTTTTGGCTTCAGTAGAAGGAAAGCGCGAAAAAGCAGCGGCAATTTTAGGGATAACTTCAAGAACTCTCTACCGGAAGCTAAAAGAATACGGATCTTCACACTGACATTTTTTCCGGTCGTGTCAAAAATTGCCTGACAAGTTTTCCGGATCATTTATTCATCGATTACACCCCGAATTTTCTAAATTCCCTAAATAATATAAATACAGAAGTTACAGAATAGCTGCCAAATTTGATTTGTTTGGCACGCGGCTTGTAATAGGTAATTGTGTGTAACGACGTTTCCTGTTAAGGAAACCTTATTTTGGGGGCAAGGAATTTGAGACAGGAAGCGTCTTTTCACAAAATGCATAAGAAAAACTCTCTAATGTTGTTTCATACGTAAACGCAATTTTCGGATACTACTACCGTTTTGGCTCTGAATTGTTCGTCTATCAGGCATAAATGTGAGAAAGCGGGACGGGGGTAGCCTTCTTTCTCGCGCGCTCAGTCTTGATGCGGACCCTTCGAGGCTGAGCACCTTTTTTAAAAACGAGGCGTTTTCGTCTCGTTTTTTTTATTGGACAAAGGAAATCTATTGTCTGTATCTTTGTAGTTTATAAATAAATGCCCGCAGACATTACATCCAAATTACGTACCAAGATCCAAAACGAAATAGTTTTGGATTCACTTAGCGATGGTGTGTGTCAAATTTCACTTTCTAAAAGGATCGTTTACGCAAACAGATCCGCCGCACTAATACTGGGTTTTTCCGCGAATGAGTTGATTGGGCGTTCGTATAGCGACGCTTTTTTTTCCATTGATGAAGAACACTATTTACCCGCCGTGCCATTTTGCCCGATCCAGTTTGTTTTGGATTCGGGGGAAACGTCCCATGTCAGTTTAGAGACGTTTATCGATAACGAAGGAAGAGAAATTCGTGTGGAATACATCTGCACGCCGCTTTTTGAAAATGAAGATATTTCCGGAGCCGTTATTTCCTTCCAGGATATCGCCGAAAGATACGAAGCTGAAAAAGCTCTCGGAGAAGCGCGTGATATGGCGCTTGCCGCGGCTGAAACGAAGGCAATGTTTCTGGCAAATATGAGCCATGAGATCCGGACTCCGTTAAACGGGATAATCGGAACAACGAATCTTCTTAACGACTCAGAATTATCCGATGAGCAGCATGAATACGTGCGAATGCTAAAGACAAGCACAGAATTGCTCCGAAGTATTGTAAATGACATTTTGGATTTTTCTAAACTTGAGTCCGGGGTTATCGAACTCGAAGAACTTGAATTTAACGTTAGTGATGCAGCCAGCGAAGCAATAGCTTTGTTTGCGCCGCTTGCAGCCGAAAAAAATATCGGTTTGAAATGCGATATTGATAAAGCTGTCACGCCTGTCTTGATCGGCGACGTCAACAAAGTAAGACAAATTCTAAATAATCTTATAAGTAATGCAATAAAGTTTACGAACGAGGGTGGGATCGTTCTCAAAATAATTTCTCTCGGAATTCAACCGGAATTTGAAGGTTTGAGGTTTGAAATAAGAGATACGGGGATCGGAATAAAGGACAATTCTCAGGCAAATCTGTTTGAACCTTTTACGCAAGCGGATGAATCGACTACCAGAGTTTACGGCGGAACAGGATTAGGACTTGCGATCTGTCGTCAATTGGTCGGGATGATGGGCGGAGTGATCGGATTTGAAAGTAAGTATGAGAAAGGTTCAATATTTTGGTTCGAATTGAAATTCCAGAGATCACAACGCGCCGAAGGACAGGCCGGATTATTACTTCCCAAAAAAACCGGGCAAGCGGCGCGAAAAGCAGATCCGATTAGATTTTCGAGAGATTTAAGAGTGCTTGTCGTCGAAGATAATCCGATCAATCTTATCGTTACAAC
>JBGTEI010000250.1:0-1794 GCA_041747875.1 Pyrinomonadaceae bacterium
TATCACGGTTTTGAGTATTCTGAATCAGGAACACCATCAAAAATGTGATAATCGTCGTACTTGTATTCACGACAAGCTGCCACGTGTCGCTAAATCCAAAAATAGGTCCGCTCGCGCCCCAAACAGCCACAGCGCCCGCCATTAAGATAAAAGTCAGAGGTTTCCCCGCGGCTTTTGAGGTGATTTTTGCTAATCGAGTGAATGCTGAATTTGTATGGTTCATATGTTAAGAAAAATAATTCGCGACTTCCATTTCATATTTTTCGATCGGCAACCATTTGCCGAATGCATTCCATATGCGGTTTCATATACACGTCCTTTTCGATAAAAGGGACGCTTTTACGAATCCTTTCGTATGCAAACCGTGTTCCTTTGCCCAAAGATTTTTCGGAACCAATCGCTTTTTTGCGAAAATCCACGCCTTGTGCGGCGCAAAACAGTTCCAACGCCAAAATTTGTTCAAGATTTTCACTGATTTGGCGGAGTTTTAAGGCGGAAGTAACGCCCATAGAAACATGATCTTCGACATTTGCCGATGACGGAATCGTATCGACGCTTGCCGGATGCGCCAAAACCTTGTTCTCCGTAGCGAGCGCGGCGGCAGTATATTGAACTATCATAAATCCGGAGTTTATTCCGCCGTTTTCCGTTAAAAACGCAGGTAATACATGGGCGTTTGAGCTTTCATCGGTCAGCCGCATGATCCGCCGTTCTGAAATATTGGCAAGTTCGGCAAGCGCAATGGCGAGATAATCCATCGAAAGCGCGAGCGGTTCGCCGTGAAAATTTCCGCCTGAAATAACTTCAATATTCTCGCAATTCTCATCACAAAAAATAAGTGGATTATCGGTTACCGCGTTCAATTCGATGTTGACGACCCATTCGGCGTACGCGATCGCATCGCGGCACGCGCCATGGACCTGCGGAATACAGCGCAAAGTATATGCATCCTGTACGTTTGCCGGATCAAATTCGCGAATAAATTCGCTCTCTTCCAAAATTTCCCGCAGGTTCGCGGCGCATTCCGTCTGCCGCGGATGCGGCCGCAACGCGTGGATTCTTTCGTCAAAAGCCAAAGTGGTTCCGTGCAGCGCTTCAAGACTGAGACAGCCGGCCCGGTCTGCAACGCTCGCAAGATAGCAAGCCTTATCCGTTTCAAGCAGAGCGACAGCGGTCATCACCGTCGTCCCGTTCGTCAGCGCGAGTCCTTCTTTTGCCGCAAGTTTTATCGGTTTTAGATTATGCTTGACCAAAATTTTTGATGTGTCGGCAATTTCACCTTCAAATTCAACCTCGCCCATCCCGATCAAAGGCAGCGACATATGCGCCAATGGCGCGAGATCGCCGCTCGCGCCGAGACTTCCCTTTTCCGGAATTACGGGATGAATTCCGCGATTCAGAAATTCGATCAAAAGTTCCAGCGTTTCGAGTTTTATTCCGGAAAACCCACGGGCAAGAGTGTTAGCCCGAATCAACATGATCGCCCGGGTTGTCGGCCTGTCAAATGGATTACCGACACCGACAGCGTGGCTCATGACGATATTTTTCTGAAGTTTTTCGACCTCTTCAGGCGAAATTATCTTGTCCTTGAAAGCTCCAAAACCGGTTGTAATCCCATAAGCTATCTCGCCGCGTTCAAGCAGCATTTGAACGGCTTTCGCCGATCGAATTACGTTGCGTTTTGCTTTCTCAGACAAAGAAACGCGCGGCTCACCCGGATTTCCGAACGCAACCGCGATCACTTGTTCAAACGTCAGGCTTTCGCCATCTATTAAAATATCATTCATTTTCAAA
>JBGTEI010000251.1:0-6166 GCA_041747875.1 Pyrinomonadaceae bacterium
AGAAGTTTCAGAAATTCCATTCGACGAGATCACCGTCATCTGTACCGGTCCGCTGACGAGTGAAGCTTTGACGAAAGACGTGATGAAACTCACGGGTGATGATCAGCTTTATTTTTATGACGCTATCGCGCCGATCGTTGCCGCCGATTCGATAAATATGGACGTCGCTTTTAAGGCCGCAAGATACGGACGCGGCGGAGATGACTATATAAATTGTCCTTTTACAAGGGAACAATACGATGTCTTTTATAACGAATTGATCAATGCGAAATCAGTTCCGCTAAAGCGGTTTGAAGAAACGCACTGGTTTGAAGCCTGTCTCCCGCTTGAGGAAACTGCCAGCCGGGGTGTCGATACTTTAAGATTTGCATGTATGAAACCGGTCGGCTTGCCGGATCCGAAATCCGGAAGAGAACCATATGCCGCCGTCCAACTTCGGCAAGAAAATCAAATGGCGGATGCATTTTCGCTAGTTGGTTTTCAGAATCATCTTCGTTATCCGGAGCAGAAAAGAATACTCCAATTGATTCCCGGACTCGAAAACTGCGAGATCCTGCAATACGGACAGATCCACCGGAATACGTTTATCAATTCACCAAAGGTTTTGAATGACTCCTTACAGGTTGTAAGCCATGAAAAATTGTTTTTTGCGGGGCAAATAACCGGAGTTGAAGGATACGTCGAATCGGTTGGAACGGGTTGGCTTGCCGGAATGAACGCCGCGCGACTCTTACAGGGTGAAAGTATGTTAATTGCACCGAGTAAATCGGCAATTGGTTCATTATGCAGATACGTCGCAAATGCCGAAACAAAGAATTTTCAGCCTGTAAATATTACGTTCGGATTGCTCGAACTGCTTCCGCCTGAGCTCAGAAAAAGATATCGCAATAAACGCGAGCGGCACGCTTTTCAGGTGGAATTGGCACTAAAGGATTGGGACGAATGGATGATCGATGTCGCCAAGCGAGATACTGCAAAAACGGCAGCTTAGTGCTTAGATCACTACGGCAGACTTTGTTTATATCCCATTTGTTTTGAAATGTGTCCGGCAGCGTTCTTTACCAGTTCCACGATCTTTGGCATGCTTTCGTCGTCTATGTCGAGGATAGTGCTTGAAGTTCCGAATGCGGCTAAGACACGACCATCGGCACCATAGATCGGCGCAGCCAGACAACGGACATCTTCGGCATTTTCCTCATTATCTACCGCAAAGCCGTATTTTTTTACCTTCCCGATCTCCACCAGAAATCTCTTTTGAGAGGTGATAGATCTCTTTGTCTTCTTTTCCATTCCCCGCAGCTTCAAAATTTGGATGATCTCTTTTTCAGATAATTCCGAAACCAAAACTTTTCCGATAGATGTCGTATGAACGGGAAGGCGATGACCAACCCAAATATCCATTTTTATAAAACTCGATTCAGACTCTACTTTTTCAACATATACCGCCCGTCCATTATCGAGTACGGCAAGGTACGCCTCAGGAAGCCGGCTCTTTTTCAGGAATTCTCTCATGACTGGTTTTGCGACTTCGCGAATGTCCAAATGCGAGATCGCATCCCCGGTCAGGCTCATGAGCTTTAACCCGAGACGATACTTACTCGAATCGTCCCGATCCAAATACCCGCGTTTTTCAAGTACCCGAAGGATATAACTTGCCGAACTCTTTGGGATCTTTAAACGCCTGCTGAAATCGGAATTGGAAAGACCCCGATTGCTTTCCGCGACGAGTTCGATCATCGAAAGTGCACGATCAACCGCTGTAGAGGTGGTGTTTTCTTTCATAGTGGTTATCTAAGCCTTACAAAACTAATGCAGATCTGATTGTAAATAATTGTTCATACCTGCGCAATGCTATTCGTCATTACGAAATACTGTTCAAAATACCGAACAAGTCGATCGTTGCTATTTACAACGGTGCTTACAAAAGCTAGCCTGATTTCGTAAACGAGAACAAGTGTTCAATATATTGAACACACTTGAGGAGGAAACAGATGAATATTTCAACTTCAGAACGGAAATTGGATCCGCGTATCAATCACGCACCGGTTGGGTTTAAGGCCGAAAGTGCACTCACAAAGAGCTTCTATAGCTTTCTAAATGAACTGCATGTAAATTTTACTCCGCGTCAGAAGGAACTTGTCACAAGACGCGAAAAAGTACTTCGTTCCGCATTTGCCGGCGATCTGCCGGATCACGACAGGGACGAGAAAGTTTCTGCTGAAAACTGGAAGATCAAACTACCTGACTGGTGTGCCGATCAGCGAAATCAGATGACGGGTCCGGCGGACGATGGCGCATTGGTCGTAAAAATGCTCAATTCCGGAGCGCCCGGCGTGATGATCGATCTCGAAGACTCGATGGCGAATAACTGGGAGAATCTGGAAATTGGGATCGGCAATTCTCTAAAGGCCTTGAGCGGCGGTCTTACCTACTGCGACAAAAAGCGAGATCAAGAGGTTTCGATCCGGAAAAGCCCGACCGTGATCTGGGTAAGGGTTCGCGGACTCCACTTAAACCAGGGAAACGTGATCTCCGATGAATTAATGTCGGCTTCGGTTTACGACGTAGCGCGAATCGCATATGGCGTAGATAGAGACCGGCTCCAAAACAACCTATGTTTCTACATTCCGAAATCCGAATCGGCGGAAGAGGCGCTTTTCTGGCGTGATCTTTTTCAAGCTGTCGAAGAAAAGCTCGGCTGGGAAAAAGGCTTTATCAAATGCATGGCACTAGTCGAATCGCATTCTCTTGCATATCAAATGGAAGAATTTATCTATAATCTGCGCGATCATATTCTCGGTTTGAACCTCGGACGTTGGGATTATATGGCTAGTCTTATTCACTTTAATCTCCAGGATCCCGATTGGGTTCTGCCCGATAGAAACACGATCCCGTCAGATGTCGCATTCTTCCAGAATCTGCGCGAGCTATTGGTTGAGTTATGTCATAAGCACGGATTATTGGCGATCGGCGGAATGACCGCACTTTTTCCAAGCAGACATGATAAGGCGCTAAACACGCGCGCACTTTCCGTTTTGGAAGCTGATAAAAAGAACGAATCGGGCGTAGGAATGGACGGCGCATGGACCGGGCATCCCGATCAAAACGATATCGCCGTGGCGCAATTTCCTGCGCCAAATCAAAATTTCAAAACGTATGCTGAAACCCAGCGGTATCCGGATCTAAGACCGCTTCCGCGCGGAATAGGAAAATATACTCTAAATGGAACCCGTGATGCGGTTCGAACCGTGATCCGCTACCGGCAGGGAGTTTTAGCGGGAAAGGGGGCGAGTCTTTTGGACGGCTATATGGAAGATCTCGCCACGGACCGAATATACCGGTTAATGATCGCTCAGCGTGTGATCCATCGCCAAACCGTGAAGATATTTGACGATAAAAATCAGTTGATCGTCCACGATCCTGAATTCACAACAAAGATATTTGATGAAGAATTGACGAAACTATTGGGCGAATTACCGGATGATACTCCTGAAAGCGTTCGTCAAACCTACATCGATGCGCGGATCATAAGCGAAGAAATGATCACGTCAGGACAGTTTGATCCGATCTAGATATTCCAGACTGAATTAATAAAACTTCGAAGGAGGAAAAAATGAGACAAGAAGAAATACGGAAAATAACGAAAGATTGGGAGGAAGATCCGCGTTGGGACGGGATCACGAGAAGCTATACGGCGGAAGACGTTGTACGTCTGCGCGGTTCGGTAAAGGTTGAATATACCATCGCAAAACTCGGAGCCGAACGTCTCTGGGATCTGATGAAAAGTGAATCCTATGTAAATGCGCTCGGCGCGTTAACCGGTGGACAGGCGATCCAGCAGGTGCAGGCCGGACTTAAAGCGATCTATTGTTCGGGTTGGCAGGTAGCTGCTGACGCAAACGTTGCGGGACAGATGTATCCTGATCAGAGTCTCTATCCCGCAAACAGCGTACCTGAACTTGTTCGTCGAATTAACAACTCACTTCAGCGTACCGACCAAATATACACTGCTGAAGGAAAAAACGGAATTCACTGGTTTGCGCCGATCTTAGCGGATGCTGAAGCCGGGTTTGGCGGAAATTTGAACGCGTTTGAATTGATGAAGGCAATGATCGAAGCAGGAGCCGCCGGGGTCCACTTCGAAGATCAGCTTTCTTCGGCAAAAAAATGCGGTCACATGGGTGGAAAAGTGCTTGTACCGACATCGGAAGCAGTGCAGAAACTTGTCGCGGCAAGACTTGCAGCAGATGTGATGGGTGTTCCAACCGTCGTCGTGGCACGAACAGATGCAAATGCCGCAAATCTTCTGACGAGCAATATAGATGAAAATGATCGCGAATTCACTACCGGAGAAAGGACAAACGAGGGCTTTTATCATGTGAGAAACGGCCTCGATCAGGCGATCTCCCGCGGTCTCGCTTATTCGCCTTATGCGGATCTTGTATGGTGCGAAACTTCCGAGCCGAATCTCGACGAAGCGAGACGATTTGCAGATGCGATACACGCGAAATTTCCCGGCAAAATGCTTGCTTACAACTGCTCACCTTCATTCAACTGGCGGAAAAAACTCGATGATGAAACGATCGCGAAATTTCAAAACGAACTTGGCGGGATGGGTTACAAATTTCAATTTATTACTCTGGCTGGTTTCCATTCGCTTAATTATGCGATGTTCGAGCTTGCGAAAAGCTACGGCGAAAAACAGATGACCGCATACGCCGAATTGCAGGATCTGGAATTCGGATCAGAGATCGACGGCTATCGCGCGACAAAACATCAGTCTTTCGTAGGAACGGGGTATTTTGATGCGCTGACACAGACGATCTCAGGCGGTACTTCTTCTACGACGGCTCTGGCCGGTTCGACCGAAGAAGAGCAGTTTGAAGAGATTTTAGAAACCAAAACTGCTAAAGAGGTTTCTGTATCAGCCTAGATCGGAAGCGCAAAATCTCGTTGCGTTTTGACTAGGCTTCAGGAAAAGGCACCCGATTCAAAAAGTTAAAAATTTACCCGACCTCAGACTCCCCTCCTTCCGAAGGAGGGAAGTTTGTATAATCGCCCACGTACACAAAATCCTTGCCGGCTTACTAGCTTCAGGTAGTTTTCAGACTGCTGTGCCTTTCCCATAGCCAAAAGTTTCCCCGCTTTCCGCGATTTTTGCATGTACAAATCTTTTAGTGTAAATAGTATTAAACGAAATTCAATTGGGAAGATAAATATGACGACAATTGTAGCTGTGCGAAAAGGTAAAGAAGCGGCAATCGCCGCGGATTCACTGACGACCTATGGGAATCAGCTTGAATCAGCGACTTATATAAAAAACAATAAGAAAATTGTTAAATACAAAGAAAACTATTTCGCGCTCACGGGTTGGAGTGTTTCACAAACGGCGCTTGAAGATCTGTTAAAAAACGCCAAAGAAGAATTTCTTTTGCGTAATGAGAAGGAGATCTTTCGGTTCCAGATCCAGATCCACAAAATGCTAAAGGATGAGTATTTTATGAAAGCCGATAAACGCGATTCGGATGCGTTTGAAACGTCGCGGGCGAATATGCTTCTTGCAAATTCGAGGGGAATCTATGCCCTGAGCGAATATCGATACGTAAAAGAATTGTCAAAATTCTATGCGTACGGAAGCGGCAGCGATTATGCGCTCGGCGCAATGTATGCAGCGTATAGTGACAAAACAAAAACCGCTCAAGACATCGCGAAGATCGGTATCAAAGCCGGTGCGGAGTTTGACGATAGTTCGGGTTTGCCGATGAATTGTTATACGATCAAGTTGAAGTGACGGGGATATTTGTAGAAATTAGTTTGACTGCGGTAACTTTCCTTCCGGTTTGGACATCAAAGCGAAAAGTATGATTTTAAGGTTTTTACTCACGTTAATTTTTTTAGCTGCCGCATCAACTTCATTTGCGCAGAGTGCGCGCGTAAAAAAAACACCCGAAAAGGAAACGGAAACACCAAAAAAAGAAGGAGTCTATTTACCGACCCAGGTCGTCACAAAAACTCCTACACCGATCCCAAATACTTCTGCTACCCCGGCACCGAATCAAAACAACGATGATGATGTGATAAACGTCGAGTCTGCGCTTGTTCCGATCCCGGTTTCGGTTGTAGATAACGCAACAGGACGCGCAATTACAAATTTAACGATCGACGA
>JBGTEI010000252.1:0-2085 GCA_041747875.1 Pyrinomonadaceae bacterium
GCCGTTGCAGGCATCAATTGCATTAAGCCGCTCGCGCCCTTGTAAGACGTCGCCTTCAATTTGAACGCAGATTCTTGATGCATCTGCGAATAAATAAGCAGCGGGTCAATATTGTATCGCTTGCTTGATGCAACGATGTAAGAATCAACCACTGCATCTCCGGTTGTAAAACCCCTTAAATGCGGTGACGAACCCATTTTTAATTGGGGCGAAGTGGAGGCGGAGTTTTTAAGTCCTAAACCCTCCGCCGGATACATTTTTGATTCGTTTTTCGCGGATGCCTTTTTTGAGTTTGTGGGTTTTGACGAAACGATTGGTTCTACGGTTGGGGTTACGACACGGACTCCGCTTGATGTATCAAAATTATCGAACACGCGGGCACGGTTTTGCGTAAAAGCGGATGAGCCAAGAAGAAGAGTGAATGCGGTTAAAAGAATGGTCTTTTGCATGAAGAATATGCCTTTTCAGAGTGGATTTAGATTTGTTGGAAAGGGGGTAGCCTATCGTCTACAGAAATTGAACTGTTTTGCGACACGTCAATTTTTCGCGTCCATTATATTAAAAAACCTAAAAGCATAAACATTCCACTAAATGTTGTTTCATTTTAAACATTTTTTATCATTTCTAAGTTTTATTCAAAATACACTTCGCTGTTTGGAAAAAATCGTTTATCTTTTTAGGCAATGCTTTACCTTTCACAAATGCTTGGTCGCTCCGTATTTAGCCTGGAAGGCGAGGAGATCGCAACGATAAAAGATTTTGTCGTGCGTTACGGTCAGGAGGAATATCCTCCGGTGCTCGGCATTGTTGCGCGTTTTAGAAGGCAGCTCTTTTTCATTCCGCGAAGCAAGATAAAACAGATATTGAACAGCGGCGTAAAGATGAAAACTGCAGTACTCGATCTGACACCATTTTCCCGGCGCGAGGGCGAAA
Source organism: Pyrinomonadaceae bacterium (assembly GCA_041747875.1). Lineage (GTDB taxonomy): Bacteria > Acidobacteriota > Blastocatellia > Pyrinomonadales > Pyrinomonadaceae > Aridibacter. The sequence continues at coordinate 934 of JBGTEI010000252.1, forward strand.
TTCTTTTGGCTAAGGATGTTTTGGATAAGCAGCTGATCGATATTGACGGTAAGCGGGTCGTTAGAGTAAACGACGTTCAGCTGATAGAGACCGGAAATGAATGGCGCGTTACCGGCGCAGACGTAAGCCTTCAAGGGTTTATGCGTCGCCTTATGCCTAACGGCTTCTACGGCAGCAAACGTCCTGTTGAAGTTATCGACTGGAAGGACGTTGGATATCTCGCAACGGATTCTAAGACTGTAACCGTTCAATTAAAATCTTCGAAAGCGAAACTTTCAAGACTTCACCCGGTTGAGATCGCGCAGCTTGCCGAAGCGCTTTCGCCGATCCACAGAACCGATATTGTCGGTTCACTCGATGATGAGATCGCTGCCGATACACTGGAAGAAATGTCGACGGAGAATCAGGCGCGGGTCTTAGAAGATCTCGACGAAGAACGTGCCGCAGATCTTCTTGAGGAAATGTCCCCGGATGACGCCGTTGATGTTCTCGAAGAACTTGACGATGCGAAAGCGCGGGAACTTTTCGCCCTGATGGAAGATCACGAAAAGGTCGATGTCGCGGAACTTATGTCCTATGACCGTCATACTGCGGGCGGATTAATGACAACAGAGTTCGTTTCGATCCCGAAGGACAAGACAGTAGGAGAAGCGATCGCGCACTTACGTGAAATGGCCCATACCCCGCACATGGTCTATTACATTTATGTGACGGAAGAAAAGAACTCCAAAAAACTGGTCGGAATTATCACACTTCGCGGACTGATTCTCGGTGAACAGCACGAAACGATCGGCGATTTTATGCGACCTGATTTTCAGTTTGTTCGTCCGGGAGAGCCGTCGGAAGAGGTTGCGTTAAAGATCGCAGAATACAATTTGTTAGCCTTGCCTGTTCTTAATGAAGACGGCGAGATCCTCGGGATCGCGACTGTCGATGATGCGATGGAAATTCTTCTTCCAAAGCGATTTGATTAAAGACTTTTCTCCAATTTTTGGCATGCCTGAAAAATAATCGATGAACGATTACCTAAAACCGATCGCGGAAAGCTTTCAGCGAAATTGCGTCCCGGAAAATGTTCCTCTGATGAAAGCGTACATGAAAAACCGTTTTGAGTTTTTTGGTTTAAAAACTCCTCTCCGAAATTCCCTTTCA
>JBGTEI010000253.1:0-7051 GCA_041747875.1 Pyrinomonadaceae bacterium
CTTATTGCGTGTAATTAGTGCAGATACTGTGTTTATCTTCGCTTCGACAAAAGACGTTTACGGGAGATTTGCCGATAACTACGAAGAAGTTTCGGAGTCTTGTCCCACACTTTATGCTGGCCAAACGGCGCTCGAATGGTCAAAACTTATAGCCGAAAAATATATAGATTTTTACGCCCACAAAAACAATTTCCGTTCATGTATTTTTAGACTGTCGACGGTTTACGCGCCGGAGAGTTTAGGCAACACTCCAAATTTTGTCACCCACTATGCAAACGCTGTTATGAAGGAGCAATCTATTCGACTCCCCGGAGGTGGCCGCCCGGTTCGCGACATTTTACATGTCGATGATCTGTCGAGGGCGTGTCAGGCATTTTGCGATTCGATTATCCGGCACGGAATATACAATCTTGGCGGCGGGCGGAAGAATTCACTCTCGTTAAAAGATCTGGTTGATAAACTAGGTATGCTCGCCGGCAAGCAAGTACATATTGATAGCGAAAATCCGCTTCCGGACCCATTCCCCATGAACTATATTTCGGACCTCAGTTTGGTCACAACGGAGCTTGATTGGGTACCGGAGATCAGTATTGAAAAGGGACTTAAGACCCTATTAGTTTAATTCTTATAACTCATTTATTGGTATCATGTAACGATGGATACTAAATAATTTACTTTAGATTAAAGTTGGATCGAATCGTCCAAATGAAAATAGTAATTCGTGGCACAAATTGGATCGGTGATGCGGTAATGACAATTCCCGCGATGCGGCAGCTGCGCCGAATTTTTCCAAATGCTAACATTTCCCTTCATACGAGAAGTTGGGCAAAAGGTATCTTTCAAGACGCCGATTTTGTCGACAATATCTTATCATTTGAGGAAGGAAGCAATTCTCTTCAAACAATGAGCGAACAAGCCCGGGTTTGGCGCGCAAACAAATTTGACCTTGCGGTTTTGTTTACAAATTCCTTTCAAACGGCACTGCTTTCTAAGCTTGGCAGGGCGAAAAAACGCTTCGGATACCGAAATGAAGGCCGAAGTTTTTTGCTCACTGATCCGATCGAAAAACCGGAATGGAAAAGCGAAAAACATGAGGTGTATTACTATCTGAATTTGGTCGGCGAGATCGAGTCTGACTATTTGGGTTCCCGAAGATCGGCAACCGTTTCGCCCGATGTCAGTCTAAACGTATCCGACCAGCGCCGACGTGACGCACGCGATATATTAGCAGCCGCGGGGGTAGATCTTTCAAGAAAAACTATTGCACTCGGCGTCGGTTCGACCAACTCCCTCGCAAAACGTTGGGGAGCTCGCAATTACGCAGGGCTAAACGACTTGCTGCGATCGGAGCTGAACTCAAACATCGTCTTGATAGGCTCCGCCGGCGAAACCGACGTTTCAAACGTCGTTCTTGATCATTCCCGCAGAAAGCCCATCATACTAACCGGCAAAACAACGCTCGCCGAGATAACGGCAATATTAGCGGAAATTGATATGCTTGTTTCAAACGATATGGGTTTGGCACATGTCGCAGCGGCAGTTGGCACAAAAACGATAACGATATTCGGTCCAACTAACCCGGGTACAACGCGTCCGTGGAATTCGGAAATAGTTGTTCGCGAAGATGTAGAATGTGCCCCATGTATGCTCCGCGATTGTCCGATCGATCATCGCTGTATGACCTGGATAACTCCGCAAAGTGTATTTGAGAAAATCTCTAACCTATTGTAATAATTTGATATATGAAAAAAGCTGTTTTTCTTGATCGCGACGGCACGCTCATAGAAGAGGTTGACTTCCTTTCAACTGCCGAAAACACCAGGCTCTTCCCCTTTACGATCGAGGCACTAACGATACTTCGCGATGCCGGGTATTTATTTTTTGTCACAACTAATCAATCCGGGATCGCCAGAGGATATTTTGGCGCGTCGGCTGTTAAAGAAATTCACGAAAAAATTCAAACAGAGCTTGGAAAGGCAGGTTTAAAGATCGAATCATTTCACTTTTGTCCGCATTTTCCTGACCAGGGATGCAGCTGCCGGAAGCCAAATATTGGGATGATCGAGCAAATAACCGATCGATTTGAGGTCGATCTTGATGAAAGCTGGACGATCGGCGACAAAAAGCTTGATATCGGGATGGGATTCAACGCTGGAACCTATACTGCTTTAGTTTCAACAGGTTATGGAGCAAAACATAAGAAATCACTTAAACAACAGCCGGATATAATTGCCGACGATTTACTTGAAGCGGCTAAGCTCATCGTTGCCGCGAACGATTAAAAAAGTCCGTCATTTTCATCGCTTTTAGAGCCGCTTCACCAAACCCGGTTAGATCCGATGTTCGATTTCGAGTTGGCATTTATAACACTGAGCATTTAATGAACGTCGGACTGCTATTTGTAAATAGCCGGAGCTGCCCAAAATCCTTTTTTGCTTTCAATTGCCTTGTTTCAGATTTCAGATTTCAAATTTCAGATTTCAAATCTCAAAGGGGAAATTTGAAATCTCGAGTCGGAATTCTTAAGTTTGAAATTTGAAATCTGAAATTTGAAATCGCTTTTCGCATTTACCAAAAAGACTGCCTTTTACGAAAAGTTCAGGAGTAAATTTACGCGGTCTTTTCTAGCTCTGGCCAAATAATTTCGTTATCCCAACGTACAGACGAACGAGGTTGTTTGAGGATCAGGCTAATTCCAAATAAAGGCTTCTCCCCAAATAGCACTGGCTGACGCCGGCGGCACTTTATAAGAAATAACAACAGAAGTTCACGGTTGTTGCAAGAATCCAATTAAAACACTAGAACCCGGATAACCTAAGAAGTCCTACGCCCCCTGTACACAACTAGTTGGAGTGTCATGAGAGACCTTATTTATCATGGAGTTCGATCCGGCCAAAATCATCTTCGAGACGAACGATATCATCTTCGCCTAAATACGCACCAATTTGGGTCTCGATAAATAGCAGTATCTGATCGGTTTCCGGGTTCTCAACGCGGTGTGCGTCTCCGACCGCGATGTCGATCGATTCTCCCTTTTTCACTAGCAATTCCGCGCCGTTTAATGTTACCTTTGCTGTACCATGTACGATAAACCAATGCTCTGAGCGTTGAGCATGTTTCTGATAACTGAGTCGTTTTTTCGGCAACACTTCAATCCTTTTAACTTTAAAATCGCGTCCGGTATCAAGTACCGTGTAACTTCCCCAGGGGCGTTTATCAAATTCATTTTCCATCTATTATCTGATTTTCTCCTATATGGTTTATGAAATGTTAGATGATAGCTCATCAATGTTCAATGGTAGCTAACGAAAGTGCCTTCCCGGCAGACGAAAAACTTGCTCAAAAGATACAAACCCTGATCATTGGGCGTCTAATGACGATATTTCTACTTCTCGTGGCGAGCTGGGTCTGGAACAGTGGTCATTTGAAGCTCTCCTATGAAGACTTCCCCCGAGGTCTTTTTCTGATCTTTGTCATCTCGGTGGGACTTACAATTGTCTATTTTTTTGTCTTACGGCTGAGCAGGGATTATTACTGGCAAATTCGCACACAATTTTTAATTGACGCCTTTCTAGTAACTTGGTTGATCTGGAGAACGGGTGACGTCACTTCTCCATATATTACTCTGTATATTGTCCTTATCAGTGTTGCGGGATTATTTTTGGGCAAAAAAGCAACTTTATTGCTCGCCGCATTATGCGTATTTTTATTTTCGATTCTTTCTACAGCGGCTTACTCGTCATTGATACAGTCGTCTGCGACTACCTCTGATATTTCAAAGATCGTTCAGATCGTAGGGATCCATAGCGTCGCATTCCTTGTTGTCGGATTGCTTTCCGCACGGCTTTCCGAGCGTTACGCTTCAAGCGAAGAACTCGAGGCGACCACAAAAAGCCTTGCTAATCTAAGGGTACTTCACGAAAGAATAGTCGAATCGATCCGTTCGGGGCTGATCACCATCGATCTTGAAGGAATCATATACACCTTTAATGCCACCGCCGAGGAAATAACCGGACATTCCGCGGAAGAAATGAGGGGAAAATCGGTATTCACACTCTTTGGCGATATAAAAAAAGAGATCGAATTTTCATTGACCAATGAATATCACAAAGCGGAATTCCTGCAGCGGTACGAGCTCGGATTTTCTACCCCGGATGGTTTTGTTGTTCAGCTTGGCTACAGCATTTCACCGCTTTATTCAGAATCAGGTGAAAAAACCGGTCTGATACTCACATTTCAAGATCTGACAGAGATCCGATCCATGGAGGAAAGCGTCCGAAGAAAGGACCGGCTTGCGGCGGTTGGGCGCGTGGCGGCCGGGCTTGCTCATGAGATCAGGAATCCATTGGGCGCGATGCGAGGCGCGATACAGCTTCTCGAGTCAAAAGCGGCAAAAGATTCATCTCAGTCAAATTTGATGGAAATAATTCTTCGAGAATCCGATCGGCTAAACGATATAATTACCAACTTTCTAAAATACGCGAGACCAAAAACAAGTCAATTTTTACCCATCGACCTTCGTCAGCCAATCGAAGATACGATCACATTGTTAAGACATAGTCCGAATGTCAGCGACACGCATATATTAACGACAGATCTCCCTGATAAACCTGTAAACATGATCGCAGATGAAGATCAGCTAAAACAGATATTTTGGAATCTTTCGAGAAATGCGATCCAATCAATGCCGGATGGCGGTACGCTAAAGGTTTCTCTGGATAATAATGCCAGAAATCGGGTGACGATAGTATTTTCTGATACCGGATGCGGAATGAAACCTAAACAGGTAGAACAATTATTCGAACCGTTTTCGAAATCGACAACAGGCGGAACCGGTTTAGGGCTTTCAATTGTTTATCAGATCGTTCGCGACCATCAAGGCACAATTACCGTAAGCAGCCTTGAGGGCAAAGGAACTGATATCAAGTTACATTTACCGACCGATTCTGCAAAGAATTTGAGTGCGGGATCAAACGAGAGTGCGTCAGGAGATGACGAAAGTTCTAATTTGGGCGAATTCCTTAAGGTTAAGAATGAGTAATCTCCGGTTTCGTCTTGAAAAATACCCGTTTTTTATTAAAAATAGTATTTAGTTAATCGTTGTTGTAACATTCCAAACTCGGATTATCCACAATTTTAATCCCGAGAGATTTCAGTCAGGCTAAATTTCCCATGGCAAAATTACTAATAGTTGACGACGAACAAAGCTACCGGCAATTGATCAGCCTGGTTTTTGAAGAAAGCGGACATTCGATCCGGATCGCAAAGAACGGGCGCGAAGCGATCGGGCTTTTAAAAGAAGAAGCCGCAGATGTGGTGATCTCGGATGTACGAATGCCTGACATGGACGGGATCTCGATGCTCAGAGAGGCACGGGAATTGTTACCGGACATCGGCGTTATATTAATGACAGCGTTTGCAACGGTCGAAACCGCGCGTGAAGCATTTATTTTGGGTGCAGACGATTTTATTCAAAAGCCGTTTGATGTAGAAGAACTCAAAGTACTGGTTAAGAAAACGCTTGAAAAGCAGGAGCTTATAACAGAAAACCGTGCTTTCAAACGTGCCCAGCGTGAACGCGGAAGTATAAAAAACATTATCGGAAATTCCGACAAAATGCAGGCGATCTTTCAAATGATCGAAACGGTAGCCGAAGTGGAGTCAACTGTATTAGTAACAGGCGAGAGCGGAACGGGTAAAGAACTTGTAGCACGTGCGATCCACGATATCTCTCCGCGGGCGGAAAAGCCTTTTATTTCGATAAACTGCGGTGCATTTACCGAAACTCTTCTTGAATCGGAATTGTTTGGATATATGAAAGGCGCTTTTACCGGCGCAAACACCGACCGCAAAGGTCTTTTCGAGGCAGCAAACGAAGGCACGATCTTCCTGGATGAGATCGGTGAAATGTCTACTTCTATGCAGGTAAAACTTCTTAGAGTTTTACAGGAACGGAAAGTGCGGCCGGTAGGAGCGCACGATGAAAAACATTTTGATTCCCGGGTTATCGCGGCGACGAACCGCGATCTTCAAGCGATGACTAAAGACGGGAGCTTTAGAGAGGATCTGTTTTATCGTATTTCGGTGATACCGATTTCGATCCCTCCGCTTCGGGAAAGAAAAGATGATATTCCGGAGCTTGTCGAACACTTTATGAATAAATTTTGCGGCATGACCGGGAAATCGGTCGAAGTATCGCAAAAAGCGATGCAAATGCTGGAAAATTATGCATGGCACGGAAACGTCCGCGAACTCGAACATACAATAGAACGCGCGGTAGCGCTCGAACGCGAGGGCGAGATCCAGCCCGAACGTCTTCCGGACAGCATTACTCACTACAATCCAATCCGCATCGATGCGGAGTTTGATCTTCCCGAGAGCGGGATAAACCTTACAAACCATCTCGGTAATCTTGAAAAAACCTATGTTGTCGAAGCACTAAAGCGCTCGAGCGGGAGCCAAACAAAAGCTGCAGATCTTCTTCAGATCCCCGTCAGGTCGCTCAGACATCTTCTCGATAAACACAATATTCGTTCTCTTTCGGCGCAAATGCGTGGTTCCGGCGATTAAATAGTTCATTTTGACCGATTCGGGGCGTTCGAATTTATTGGCATACCGATTGCACGTTTACCTCCGCGCCATAAGATCTATGGTCAGGAAATGAGGTAAATATGAAACAAAAAGGATTTTCGCTAATTGAACTACTGATCGTCGTCGTAATCATCGGAATCATATCCGCGATCGCCGTTCCAAATCTTATCGCAGCACGACGAAGCGCAAACGATGCGGCTGCTTTGACGTCAATGCGCGTGATCAGCAGCGGCGAACAAACATTTCAATCCAGTGCCGGAAACGGTAATTACGGAACGTTAGCGCAGCTCAGAACCGCGGACATCGTAGATGAGGTAGTCGGTGCAGGTGCAAAAAGCGGTTATAATTTTACTATAGTTGCAACTGCCCCGGTGGGTATTAACCCTGCTGTGTTTGATGCTTACGGGATTGCTGCCGTCTTTGGCAACGCTGCAACTTCAACCGGGAACCGGAACTTTTA
>JBGTEI010000254.1:0-11550 GCA_041747875.1 Pyrinomonadaceae bacterium
GTCACTTTTGAGGCAAATGGAATATCTACCCTTTCCTTTACCGGAAGTGCGTCCATATCGGCGCGCAATCCTATCGTCGGCCCGGGTAATCCGCCTTTCAGGATCCCGATCACACCAGTTTTTGCAACACCTGTTTTGACATCGATCCCGAGTGACCGAAGATGCGCTTCGACGTATTTTGCCGTATTAAATTCGCGGTTTGATAATTCAGGGTTTTCGTGAAGATGTCTCCGCCATTTGACGAGTTTCGCCTCAACCATTTTTGTCGCGGCATCGATCTCCTTGCTCATATCTTTGGCAATAACAAAGGTTGCGGACAGCAATACCATTAATAAAACAGTCGTAATTTTTTTCATTTATTGATTTAGTGAATTTGTTGGATTTCTAATCATTCTGAACTTTTGATAAGTGTTCGTCAATCTGGTGACGTCCGGCGGTAGAAATGAAAGTCGCCTATAAAACGGATTAGATCCTCAATGTAAGTATCGTTGTTTCTCTAATCGGCTCAGTGGACTTAATTAAATCCGGCGAATTACCTGAGGCGTCACGTTCGGTGTCTTTTCAACCAATTCCCGATTGATTACAATCAGACCATGAAATGGTTAACGGGAATTATCACAGTCGGAACTTTCACAATACTTTACGTTTTGGAAAAGAAACGTCCGCTCCGCCGAAGTGTTGAAGATCACGAGGTTAATGCGGTCAGAAATCTGGCGATCGCTTCGGTTACCGGTCTCGCTTTGACGATCGTTGAAAACCCGCTAACTAAACTCCTTACAAATTTCGTCGAAGAACGGAATGTGGGTTTGGTCAAGATCGGAAAATTACCAAAATGGATCGAAACTTCCCTGGCGGTGATCCTGATGGATTACACATTGTATTTGTGGCACGTATTGACACACAAAAATCCGCAATTATGGCGTTTCCATAAGATCCATCATGCTGATCTCGATCTAACAGCATCGACGGCGATCCGTTTTCACTTTATCGAAATGCTGTTGTCAGTTCCATGGAGAGCCGCGCAGATATTGGTGATCGGTGTTTCGCCGCAAACTCTGAAGATCTGGCAGACTTTACTATTTGTAAATATATTTTTTCATCATTCGAACGTTTGCCTGCCCGAAGAACTCGAAAGAAAACTGCAAAAGCTAATCGTTACACCGAGGCTTCACGGCATCCACCATTCAGTAATTCAGGATGAAACGGATTCAAATTGGTCAAGCGGTTTAACCGTTTGGGACCGCCTTCACAAAACATTTCGGGATGATGTACCGCAGGATAAGATCAACATCGGCATTCCGGAATTTGATGAAGTAGGCGATGTTACTTTGCGGAAAATGCTGACCGAACCGATCTGACCACATGTTCAGAGTGACGGCCTTAGCCGTGAAAAACGACGCGCATCGCCGCCGTTTTCTCACGCATAAGTGCTTTACTCTTGCGGAGCGGTAGTCACAATGAAAATAAGTGCTTCAGTTTATTCATTGTTTAGTGATCAAACTATTTAGAAAAATAGAGTGGAATTATCAAGAGTGCGTCCATATATGTGTGAGCAATTACCAGAATCCAAAGATTTCATTTGAAAAATTGATAGGAAAGGGCGAGCGCGAGTCCCATAAATGTCGTCTGCCTAATTCCCATCAATCCCCATCCGAAATGTGCAAGGCCAAATACCAGCGCGCTAATTATTACTGAAAGTCTAATTGCGTTTTTGGTTCCATCGCCTATTTCGGAGATCCGATTTATTAAGAACCCGCGATAGACAACCTCCTCTCCGAATGATGAAACAATAAATATAGAAACTAATGACACGAGCATTCACGGAAGATTTCCTTTCAAATAGTTATAACTATTCAAATCGGCTTGTTCGGGGATTCCGACAATATTCGCCATAATGATTGACCCGAATACAAACCCGGCAATTGCCAAAATAAATACTGCCAAGGATTTCAGGAATATGGAAAACGAGTCTTTCCAACCGGGAAATTCAAAGCTCAAACCAAAATGATCCCATCCCTGCTTACGAAAACGCAATCCTAGCCAAACCATCATAAGCATTGCGACGTTAGCCGCAAATATGACCATTTGTTTTGCAAAAAGATTTTCCCCGACTGTCCGGAAACCGACAAAAATAACAACTGCCGCGACTGCAAAAACGCCAAAGATCTCACGGATTTGAAACCATCTATTTTTAATTAACACCCTTCCGACTTCAGACAAATTCACATCATTTTCTTGCATATATTTCCTTTATTAGTCACCTCCACTGCGCTAATAATCGGTTAATAGTTCGACAGGTAAATTTGTTTGTTCATGGTCGAATTCAAAAAAGTGAAGGCTGCTTATTCAAAATCACTCGAATACGCAGCCGTCACTTTTTGGTGTTTTTCCCAAGGCAGGAGTTCTATTTTCCTGAACCTGTTTCTACCTTAAGTTCCGGATAATTGGAATATTCAGCCAACGAACCCTCATAAAGTCTTACGTTTGGAAGTTTTAAAACGTGCTTGAGGATCATATACTTGTGCTAAATATCGCCGCGGCTATTCCATTCCTTTTAATCTCTCTTCAAATAATTTTGCAGAAACTGTCAGAAAATCGTGCGCGGTGACGAGCCCGACAAGTTTGTCGTCTTTGATGATCGGCAGACACCCGATATCTTTATCCCGCATAAGTTGCAGTGCTTCGAGTGTCGAGGTTTCGGGTGAGATCGTGATCAGGTCAGTTTTCATAACGTCTTTGACAATAATATCTTCACTCGTTTTATTCTTATTTTTTGCCATAATTTCCAACAGATCCCGATGGGAAACTATGCCGACCAGATTTCCCTGATCATTCTCGACCGGCACGTGCCGAATATGTTTCCAACTCATCAAACTCGCAGCCAGATCGATAACATCATCGGGACGCACCGTAAACAGGTCGCTCGTCATAAAACGCTCGACGCTTCTAAAATTATCTATCCAGTCTGATTCATCCTGCAATTCAGCGAGTTCCCAGGTGTGAACCGGGTCTTTGTGTTCCTGATTTTTAACGAGCTGCTCCGTCAATGACCGCATACGCACATTGAGCCTCGCATTCTTGTCCATTCCTGCAAGTGATTCAAGCATCCAGCCGGCGCCTGTCCGGAGAGCTTCAGCCCGTTTTTCAATGACTCCTAAATACCTGTAAATGTCTTCTTCCGCGATCCCAACTTTTTTCAAACCCTGCTCTGCACGCGGCAGTAATTCATCGAGGATCAGACGCTGCGAACGATACCCGCGGCCATCCAGCCAGACGATCTGAGATTTCAATCCGTAACGCGAGACACTGTAAAAATTGTCCTTTACGTCGTCAAACGACATTCGATCCGTCACATCGCCATATTCACTTTGGAGCCCGATCATCAGACCGATGAAAAATGCCGAATTGGCAACTTCGTCGAGGATCGTGGGTCCCGACGGCAGAAACCTTGCTTCGATACGCAACCCCGGTTTATTGTCCAAAATTCCATAGCACGCCCGGTTCCATCTCCAGATCGTACCGTTATGCAGCCCCCACGCTTTAAGAGACGGAATGCTGCCATTTTCCAGGGCTTCAAGAGAATTTTCCTCGAGGTCCCTGGTCAGGATTATTCGGAAACGTGCGACATCTTCATGAAGCATTTCTAAAACCGAATCTTTTAGCCATTTGTTGCCAAAATGTACCCGCGTCATCTGGCTTCGTGCCTGAAGTGCGGGGGAACGGATATCAGTCGCCTGTTTAAACAAAGCGATCCGCGTTTCATACCACAAACGCCGGCCCAAAAGGAGCGGTGAATTTACCGCACTCGCGAGTACCGGCGCCGCGATCGCCTGCGACCAATTGTAGGAATTTACAAAATCACTGATCGGAACCTGAAGGTGGACCTGAAAACTCGTATTGCAAAATTCGCTAAACGTATCGCTGAGGTGCAAGCTTAATTCATCAAGACCTTTAATATTGATCCCGCGATCATCGCCCTGCATTTCCGTTAGTATTCTATTTAACTCCCTGTAGCGCGGGAGTGGTGTGAGATTCTCAAGAACAAGGTCAGATTCCTGGATCGTCGGCAAAATACCGACTAAAACTGCATTAGAACGAAGCTTTTTTGCCGAAGACTTCACAATGTCAAAAACATCGTAGAGTTCGTTTTCAAGGCTGGATAAGCAATCTCCGGTAAGATCAAGCGGCGTCAGATTTGCTTCGATGTTGAATTTACCGATTTCGGTGGTTAATCGATCATCATTTGCATCTTCGATTATCTCGGTCGCAACAGGTGCAGGACACATTTCCGAATCTACCAGAAACATTTCCTGTTCAGCCCCGATCCGCAATTTGTCATCTTCAAACATTTCCCCTTCAAGCATCTTTTCAAAAGCTTGCAGGTCGTTTAGTACAGACTTCGTAAACCGGCGCATTTCGCTGCCGCCGCTATCGGTAGAGACTTTTTGGTCACCCATAGTTTTCGCCCATCAATTAAATTTTTGTCGTTCCTCTATTGTAGATGACTTTATTTTCTTCGACAAATTATCGCCCAAGTATGATTTAAATCATATTTCGATGAATCGAGGCAAAGTACTGTTATACTTTCGCAAAATTGATATAACATGAAAAAAATAGAAATTATCGCGCAGCTCGAGCTTGGCGGTGAGGTGAAGGCGGAAAAAGATCTGGATGTCAGGGAACTTTTTCGCGGCCCCCAATGCCAGATCCTTGAGATCAGCCTTCAAAATGGTGCCGTCCTGCGAAAACATAAAGCCGCAGAACGCATTACCGTATTGTGCATTTCGGGAAAGGGTAAGTTTTTTGCAGGTGATGACCTCTCGGAAAACACTCCCCTTGAAACAGGAACTTTACTAACACTTGAGCCCGGCGTTTTACACGAAGCGCTTGCAGAACCGGAATTAAAGCTGCTGGTATCAAAATTCAAGAGCGGTATGAAGTAGTCGTCCTTTTGAAAAACTGTAAAACGCATAACCAATTACCTGATCGTTTCGGGGATTTGTCGAATTTAAACAAGCGTTAAATATCTTTGGAGAAGAAAATGAAAAAACTTTGGCTGCTTTTTGGAACTATAAGTATTTTATCCTTTGGAACGTTGCTCTGGATCGGAACAGAGATTTTCAGGGAAGCGCCGCCGATCCCGGTTCAGGTTGTCACCACCGACGGAAATGTCTTGATCGATGAAGGAGATATTTCAAACGGACAAAATGTGTGGCAAGCGCTGGGAGGAATGCAGGTTGGTTCGATTTGGGGACACGGAAGCTATGTGGCACCAGATTGGACCGCCGATTACCTTCACCGGGAAGCTGTATTTATTTTGAGCGAACTTTCAAAAAAGGAGTTTGGCAAGGATTATGAATTGCTCGAATCAAAAGATAAAGCATCAATTCGCCAGCAGATGGAAGATATTGTGCGAACAAATACCTACGATCTGGCGACGGGAAAACTGACTATTGATCCGATCCGGGCGAGGGTATTTGAAGAGAATCTGAAGTATTATTCCGGGATATTTACAAATGGAAATAAGGATTTTGCGATACATCGAAACGCTCAATCCGATCCGCAAAAATTGCGGCTGATGACAAGCTTTTTCTTTTGGACGTCCTGGGCTTCTGCGACAAACCGCCCGGATAACACAATTTCGTATACAAGTAATTTCCCTTCCGAGCCGCTCGTTGGAAACTTTCCGTCGGGTTCTACGGTCATTTGGACAGGCGTAAGCGTAATTGTCCTGATCGCCGGAATTGGAGGGATGATCTGGTTTTTTGCGGGAATGCGAAATGAACAGGATTTTTCCGATGCACCTGAGACCGATCCTTTGATCGGCGCCGGCGTTACGCCCTCACAAAGGGCTACTGTTAAATACTTTCTTGTCGTCTCGCTGCTCTTCTTGTTACAGATAATTATGGGTGTTGTAACGGCCCACTACGGTGTCGAGGGCGATGGATTCTATGGAATTCCGCTAGCCGATTATTTGCCTTACGTTGTCAGCCGAACCTGGCACACCCAACTTGGGATCTTCTGGATCGCAACCGCGTGGCTCGCAGCAGGACTTTATATTGGTCCGATAATTTGCGGTTACGAGCCAAAGCTTCAAAAGCTTGGTGTCGACGTTTTGTTCGGTGCACTTCTGGTCGTCGTTCTTGGCTCAATGACCGGGCAATGGCTATCTGTAATGCACATGCTCGGCGACGGTGATCTGTGGTTTTGGTTTGGTCATCAGGGCTACGAATATGTAGATCTCGGACGGGTCTGGCAGGCCGCACTTTTTGTCGGGCTGCTCCTGTGGTTTTGCCTGATCGCAAGAACTGCCATTCCGCCGATGAAGAAAAATGACAGCAATCGCCCATTGTTGATCCTCTATATGATCTCAACGGCAGGGATCGCATTCTTTTACGCACCCGGATTATTTTGGGGAATGAAGTCACATTTGACGGTAGTTGAATACTGGCGTTGGTGGGTCGTCCATCTTTGGGTTGAAGGCTACTTTGAGGTTTTTGCAACGGTCGTCGTCGCATTTTTGTTTGCAAGACTTGGCGTCATCAAAGCAACACTTGCCGCCAAAGCCGCTTTGCTTTCCGGTGCTATATATTTAAGCGGCGGAATTTTAGGAACACTTCATCACCTCTATTTCGCCGGAACTCCAACTGTGGCACTCGCATTCGGAGCAGTCTTTAGCGCGCTTGAGATTGTTCCGCTAACGCTTGTTGGGTTTGAAGCATGGGAAAACCTCCACCGTTCAAGAGCAAAGCTGTGGCTTTCGCAATATAAGTGGGTGATCTATTTCTTTATCGCCGTCGCATTTTGGAATCTGGTCGGGGCAGGTATATTTGGCTTTATGATAAATCCGCCTATCGCGCTTTATTATATGCAGGGCCTGAATACGACCGCGGTACATGCCCACGGCGCTCTATACGGAGTCTACGGCACGCTCGGACTCGCACTGATGCTCTTTGTTTTTCGGGCGATCGAGCCTGAGAGAATTTGGAATGAGAAACTTCTGGCATTCTCATTTTGGGCAATAAATGCAGGATTGCTGATGATGATGCTGTTGAGTTTGCTTCCGGTCGGGCTGCTGCAAACCTACGAATCGGTTACAAACGGCTATTGGTCGGCGAGAAGTGCTGAGTTTATGCAAACGGAGTTGATGCAGACTCTGCGCTGGATGAGGGTTTTAGGCGACACCGTATTTGCCATCGGCGCGGTCACATTTGTCTGGTTTGCACTTAGTTTGATCTTCAGAAAAGACCCTGCTAAATCGGCGGAGTAGTCGATAATATCAGCGGGAAAGATGTTTCTTGAGTAAGTTAATATCTTCAAGAATTATCTTCCCGCTGACGATCTTTAACAAATCCTTATCGGCAAGACGGCGCACTGCGCGGATCGTGGTTTCGGTCGTTAAGCCGGCCATATCCGCTATGTCTTGCCGCCGGAGCGTAATTTTTACGGGAAGAGTTACGTCTTCTTTTTTTGCAAGACGAACCAGTACATTTCCTACCCTGATCTCCGGCGATGCGGTTACAAGGTTTGTCAGAGACGCCGTCGTCTCGCGAAGCAGTCCGCACATTCGCGCTATCGTCATTGTGGAAAATTCTTCGGATTCATCGAGAAGCGCAATGAAATCCTCACGATAAATCAGGAGCATCTTTGTCTTTTCCATTGCGATCGCCGTCGCAGGATACGTTTTTTCGTCAATGACAGGCGGGATCGCGAAGATCTCTCCATTGCGAAATACGTTAATTATTACTTCCTTTCCCTCGTCCAAAAAACGAACGACTTTTACACAACCTTTCAAAACGATCGGTAAAAAGTCAGCGGTTTCGCCTTCGGCAAAGATCTGTTCGCCGGTTTGAAATGTTTTCGATCGGCCAACGTCGAGAATTCTTGAAACCAGCGCTTCGCTGCCAATGTTATCTAATGATGTCATCGTTTTTTGAAAGGACTGATCGTATCATGCTTTCGGCGGCTGATGATAAGTTCCTGATCGCGCCAACGTATTTTTCGAAAGCCGAGGAGATGAAAAATCTGCAGCGGGAATATCCGCGCGATCCGCGTATTTACGATCAACGATTCGCTGCTCACCGGATGCTGCCGTACGCCCGGCAGAAAACGAATCAGCGACCCAAACTTTAATCGCCTTAGCAATTGTGAAACCCAAAGCCAAAACCGCGATATTTCCCGCCCGATGAAAAAACCGTCTTCGCCCTGCGCCTGATACAGCGGCATCAGAATTAGTCCGCTCTCGACCGCCTTTACGTTCCCACGGCGGGAAGTTGCTAAAATATCGCCTTTTTTAATCGGCTCGAAATTCTTATACCCAAGCTCCATCTTGAATTCATCCGCCGGGCCGATCGCATGCCTGTGGCGAACTTCGATCAGTCGTGATCTTCCCATCGCGGTTTCCAGGATCTCCTCATAGTTATCGATCGTGGTATCCCGCTTTTCGACGATCTCTGTATTTACGAGTGCCAGCCAGATCAGCGCTTCCTGGTTATCAACCGATCTTTTTGAAGTGTGCTGTCCGGCTTCAAATCCCAATGTGACCGCGCCGAGATTATTTACGTATTCGAGGATCGTTCCATCAAGCTGCTCTTCGATTCCCAACAAGATCGTCGCCGGAAACTTTTGCGCAAATTCCCGGTTTCGAAGCGTGTCTCCGATCATCGCAAAAGGAGCGCTTTCGGCAGATGTTGAATGCAGGTCAAGCGCGTAGATCTCATCTTGTGCCGTTTTAACGATCTGATCCAAAATTACCAGGATCTCGGTTTGTTCGACATCTTCAGTCCGGTTTGTCTTGATCTTCGAATCCGGCGCATTTCTTTTTACTATTTCATCTGTCCAATGCCTGTTGAGGTCGGCACCTATAAAACGGACATTTTTATTGATCGCGCGCGTATTCCCGGCAATCAGGTATACCCTTCCCTTGAGTTGAGCTTCAATTTCCGACAGACGCGGAAGAATGCGCCGCATCGCAATTATGCTGCTTTGCTCGTTGCCGTGGACCGCACCAAAAACAACGAGCGTTGGTCCGTTTTCATCGCCGCAAAAACTTCCGATCATATGCTCGCCAACCGGAACCGAAACCGGCTCGATTTGCTCATATTGAGCGATCGAAAGTGTTTGTATCGCATCTGTCATAACTGATTTCTGTATTTACGGTGAAATAAATTTCGGCGGTGATTGAGATATGTCATTCTAACTCAGCTCGACCAGATCCCACAGATTTCCGTACAGATCCATAAAAACTGCAACCGTTCCATAGTCTTCTTTTTTCGGCTCCCGCACAAACTCAACCCCTTTCGAGATCATTTCATTGTAGTCTCGCCAAAAATCATCCGTACGTAAAAACAGGAAAACACGTCCGCCCGCTTGATCGCCGATAAAGGATACTTGTTCCGGCTTTGACGCTTTTGCGAGGAGAATATTCGTACCTTCTGATCCCGGCGGTGCTACGATTACCCAGCGTTTATCCTGTTCCGGTTGATATGTATCTTCGACAAGGATGAAATTGAGTTTTTTTGTATAAAAAGAAATAGCCTCGTCATAATCTCTTACGACGAGGGCTATGTGAATGATCTCCTGTTTCATGCTGGCTATTTTACATCATACAGTTCGATCCCTTGAAGCTGATGGCTAGCCCCCGACCAAAAACGCTCGATCCAAAACCACTGGACGAGTCCGACAATAAATAAAAATATCGTGTTTAGGTAGATCGCCGAATCAGATGCCGGGTACATAGCCATATAGTAGCTCGATGCGACCGCCACAATTCCGACAAACAAACTGCTCGGAAGCGACAAAACAAACGCAACCACATTGAGCACAAGCAGCGAATTTTTCATAGCTTCCGAATCGTAGCCAAACCAGCGAAATGCCAACATGATCATCGAGACAACGCCGACCGCGAGCCAAATTCTTTTCAAACCCAGTTTATTTTTCATCGTTTTACCCCTATGAATTAATGATGAGTTTGACACGCAATTCGGCATTTTGTTCCAAAACAAAACGTGATGACCCAACACATTAGTGCCGGAGTCATCACGTATTTTGATATTGCAAGCGGATCTTATTTTGCTTTTATTGGAACTACCGCCTTTGTTTTATCCCAAGCCATGATCATATTTCCTTGGTCAAAAACGATGGAAAAATTTTCGATCGGATCTTTCATTGATTCGATCTTAGCGCTCGTTCTCACAACATCCATTTTTTCATCGTATGTAAAAGACCCCCATTGATGGAGTCCACTGTTTAAGATCACAACCCAAGAATCTGCATTTGGAATCGTGAAAAGCGCATATGTTCCGGCTTTTACTTCCTTATCACCTAACATCACATCTTTGTAAAATGTGATTTCGCTCGCCTCATCTGCGCCCGTTCTCCAAACTTTTCCGTAGGGTACGAGTTCTCCGAAGATCGCCCGATCATTCTTAGATGGTCGACTGTATATAACACGCGCTGTAACCGGACCTTGTCTTCCTTCGCGCAGATAGGAAAGATCCGTCGGGCTTTTTTGTATTCCCGGAAATTTGACCTCTTGCTTGGTCATCGCATCTTGCGCATTCGCGCTTCCCAATCCGCCGACAAAAACAAATGCGGCAAGTATCAAAAAGATTGTGTATTTCATAATTCTCCTCTCAAAATTCCTATTTAGATTTTTAGTTTTAAATAATATCGTAACAAAACAGAAAGACTCGTGCCATTAATACTGACTATTTCAGATCCAGGCAATTTTATTCCGCGGTTTCACTTAAATATCCAAACTGATTTGTATTTTCGGATAGAGCCTATTTACTCCGACCTATAGGCTTCGAGTTCTGTCCCGATGAACGACTCCGGCAAACCGATTCTTTTACGCCGAAACTTCAATTTCCATGATAACTTCTTGTGCACTTTACGCCGGGCTGAAATAGGTTTTGCCCGGATCATCACAATTTTCCGCATGCCTTACAGCGATCACGTGATCGCTCAAAGCTTAACCCTTTAACGGAATTCAGGAAATTACCAAATTGCGCTCAACCCTCAAGAAACCCGCCTGGCGATATCACGCGGTTTGCACGATCGCGGCGTGGTTTTAGTAAATGATCTGAGTTTCTGGTTTCAAATCGTCAAACAATTTTTTAACCCCCTGCTGTTCGACCTGTGGTTTGCATAATAAGCAAAATATCTGATTTTTCGCGGTATTTTTACGTGATATAATTTCATCAAATTTCACGAAAAAAAAGAATTTTATGCTAGCAATTGGATTACCGATCGGCACGGTAAAAGGCCCGGGCGAATTACCGCACGAATATCTTTTTATCACCAAGAACAACAGCGAAACGCGCATCGGCGAGTTTGTTTATTACACCGCCCTTGACGGCGAAAATGAAAGACGGATCGTCGGCACGATAAAGGGCAGAAAACTCGTCCGCAATTTACCGGATGCATTTCTTTCAGACCCGGGCACGCCGCCTGCGATGATCTCATCACTGATCGGGCTCGACAGCGAAAACTGCGAACTATATGAGATCGAGGTCGAAACGATCGGTTATTTCAGCAAGGCTTTGAGTG
>JBGTEI010000255.1:0-3922 GCA_041747875.1 Pyrinomonadaceae bacterium
TCGATCGTATCGCTCGAATACCGGAATTTCAACGCATTTTCAGCGAATTCTTCTTGATCAAGGATGTGATAACTGAGATCCCGATCAACGAGAACATCTATATCCAGATCAACATAATCCAAACAGCCATTAATAAATGTCGGCGGCATATTTACATTACAGTAAAAATTTCGGAAATCCCCGTTTGGTTCGTGAAATTGAAAGATATTATACCAGCGGTCGAGCCAATAATACTCATAGGAGATCGTGCCGCACTTGATAACGCCAAGATCGGAATGAACAAACTCATTTTCAAACTCTCCGACGAATGTCAGCATCTCGTCGTCACGACTGATCAATTCAGCATTCCAACTCCGATGGAGACTGCCATCGTATTTTCGTGCATTTATCGTAATGAGATTATTCAACACTATTCGCCGTTTCTAAAATGTATTTAAGAAATCGAGAAGAGCGGCATTAAATGCTTCCGGATTCTCAAGATTCGAATAATGCCCGGCATCAGGAATCACGGCGAGCGTCGCGTCTGGAATTTTTTCAGATATCTTTTTCGCATTTTCAACGGTGGTAAGCTTATCAAATTCGCCAAATATCAAAAGCGTTGGAATTTTTATCTCGGAAAGTAAATAATTATGATCCTTTCTTTCAACAAAACCCTTAAGCGTCGCAATAGCGCTAGCGGGATCACATTTGAGAAAATCTTCTGTAAGGCGCGATACCAGATCCGGATCGGTTTGTTTTGTGTGTTCCGAGATAAGATTCGGAAGCATAACGTCGACAAGTGCCTGTGACCCTTTTGCTTTTAACAGGTCGATCAAGTTGTTTCTATTCGGAATATTTTCCGGAGGTTCCGACGCGGAAGTTGTATCACAGAAAACGGCCCCAACGAAACGTTTTGGAAAGAGCCTCAATAAGTTGAATGTGACGTATCCTCCCATCGAAAGTCCGCCGATCACAGCTTCATCGATTCCGAGATCTTCTAAAAGCGCGTCTACATCTTTTGCGGTTTCTTCAAGCGAAAATGAATTAGAAGCTGCAGGTGTCTTTCCAAAACCGGGCAGATCGGGCAAAATTACGCGAAATCCTTGATTTGCAAGAAATAGCGCATTTTCCTCCCACATTTTCCCGGAAAGCGGAAAAGCATGAAGCAGCACAAGCGGGGATCCATCGCCATATTCCGTATATGCAAGTTTTGACATAACTCTTATTTTACAACAGTCCTAAAGGAATGGCACGAAGGTGAATCTGTCCGCACCGTTTTACGACGATCTTTGTTCGTCCGTTTGTTTATCCTGAACCAAATTTAAATAAAGCCTTTCGAGCAGCATTGAGATCAGCACCTTTTCGGTATCGGTAAAATCCTTCAAAATCGCGCCTTCGAGACTTCTGAGCTGTTCTTCTATCCGCGGATGAGTCCTGGCGCCTTTTGCTGTGAGGTGTACGCGCATCAGGCGATTGTCCGTTTTGCACTTTCGAACTTGAACAAAACCGGTTTCTGAGAGCTTGGCGACGATCTTGTTTACGGTCGGTGCCGAAACTCCCATATTTCGAACGAGCTCAGCCTGGCTCTGCCCGTCTTTTTCTGAAAGCGATGACAATACTTGAGCCTGACCTGAGTGGAGACCGATATCGATCATTGCATTTTCATTTGCGATCCTCGTCGCGATCGCAAGTTGTGAAAGAAGTGAATTTATTGAACTTTTCATGCTTTAACGGTTCCCCGAGCTTTATACTCTTAGCCGGCTAACATTTATATCTTTAGCCAGCTAAGAGTATATCGTTTGAACGCGTCTCACCCAAGCAAGTGCAAAATCGTCGTGCTAAAAGATCGTAAACGGCTCGGGAAAGCAGCGAAATGAGCGGAACAAAATGTCAGTAGGTTATGTAAAAACGGCGCAAGGTCACGTGCTTATATGCTTAATGCCTTAATTAAGCATCTCCGATGAAAAGCTAATTTCCGGACCAGGACACGCGTGATAATTCACATTTTGAGGTAGCCTGCAAAGCGTAATAGAATAATAAGTTGAACACATTCTGTTTGAAATAGAAAAAATGTAAGAGGGCATAAAGGGAGTATCGATAATTATGAGCAGAGAATTTGGCGAAAGAGAATTGCGCCTAAAAGAGATCCGGGATTTTTTTCTTAAATTTCACAAGGTATTGCTTGACGCAGATCGGGCGAAATACGAACTGGAAAACGGTGCTGTGAGCAGTGGGAAATTTCTTGAAATGCTTTTGGGCGATCCGAATTTTGCCTGGCTTCGAACGCTTTCAACTTTGATCGTGAGGATCGATGAATCGTTTGACCTAGACGATGGCTTATCAAACGATATGCTCGATGGCTATTTTGAAGAGATCGGAAATCTTTTTGATGAATCAGACGAGTATCAGGAGTTCAAGACGAAACTCAAAGTTGCACTTACCGAAAACGCAGAAGCAAACAGTCTACGGTCTAATATAATTGAGCTAACTAATTAGAGCGACCGCTGCAGGTTTCTTTGTCTTAGGTCGTGATTCCCGCAAGTTTTTTATAAGAGTCGCAGTTGGCTATTCTTTCCTGACATACGTTCCGAAAAGTCACGGTTTTTAGCATAGAAAATATTTACCTACGCCAAACGCGATCACCGGGTCGTCAACGCTGCTTATTTACCGGATCGCGAACATAAGTAGAATAATTACAACGAAAAGCATTTATTGAACAACATAGGCCTTACTAGTGGCAATTTCCGTCGATATATTTGGATCTTGAAGAGGTTATTTTGAAGTGTCGGCGTGTGTTGACAATGGCAGTCGGGAATTCGAACGATGTGTTGGGAATTGAATGGTTCATATCTGGACCAAAGAATAGATCCGCTGGAAACGGATAGTAAGCGCACACCAATAGTATTTATTATTGATCGACTTTTTGATCAGGCAACGGTATAGCAAAAATTATGGGATATTTGAAACTAATAGGAACGATCATCATAAGTGCGTTATTTTTTATAGCCTGCACTTCAACTCAACCGGAAGAAACAACTTCTAATTCAACTGCTTCGAATGAACCACTGCAAAATGAACTTGCGAGCGGCAGCGAGGATTTTTATGCCAGTGATAATCTTGATCTAAATGCGGTCGGCATGCTGCTTGAAAAATCCTCAGACGCCGAAAATTTTGAATTTCTGCTGAATACGGATAAGCGTACTAACAATCTCGATCTGAACGGTGACGGCTACGTTGATTATATAAGCGTAGCTGAATATGATGACCGCGATTCAAATCAGCGGGGATTTACGCTTTTTAACAAGTTCGGCGCAGACGACATACAGGAAGTAGCAAATTTGATATTTGACCGCGATCGTAACGATAATCGCGGAGCCAGAATTCTTCTTCGCGGTAATGAACAAATTTACGGCAATAATTATAACTACGAAACCAACTGGCTAGACAAAAGCCTGGGAATCGTCGATTGGGTTTTTCGCGATCGGGATACTCCGTATCAATCGCCTTATTATTACGACAACTATCCGAGTAATTATTCGGTCTACCGCGCACTTGATACTCCTGTGTACATTACCCGTATACGAGAGAGTTATCCCACGCCGATCTTTATTAGAACAACTCAGCCGGCAATTAAGACAATAAAAATAAAGTCAAAGTATAATAACCGTTCGATGAACAAGATATTTGCAAAACTTGCAAAACCTTCCAAAGAACAGATCGAATTCAGAAGGAAAAATCCGAATCGGCCCGTTTTTGTGGAGATCGGGAACGACCGTAAGGATAATGATTCATCAAAGTCAGAAAAAAGGTCGGAAAAAGATCGAAGAGAATACGAAAAACCGTCAGGGAAATCTGACGAAAAGGATCGACGATCGGATGATCGAGGTAAAGGTGAAAAACCTGAAAAACAAAACGATAAATCGGACAAGCCTGGTAAGTCTGA
>JBGTEI010000256.1:0-3884 GCA_041747875.1 Pyrinomonadaceae bacterium
TTCTAGTTTGATACTTGGGGTTGTACTATTCTCGTACTCTGCTATAAACGCTCAGGTCGTAGATAAAGTAAAAGAAGCCGTGGAAAAGACAAAAGATGTAACTGTCGAAACCGCAAAAAAAGCCGCCGAAGTAACGGGCGATGCTGCTAAAAAAACAAAGAATGTTACTGTAAAAACGGTAAAGAAGGCGGGAGATGTAGTTGGAGATACTCCGGAGAAAGCTGAAGAAATTGGAGATAAAACCGGTTCAAAAGCAAAAGAAGGCAGTCGGATGGTGGTAAAAGTGACTGATAATCTAGCTACACCGGTTGCAAAAAAAGGCCGCTTACTTACTGTGAAGACCTGGGATGGTACAAAATGGGTTTCAAAGAAAGTATGGTTTGCGGCAAAGAAATCTACCAGTGCGGTGAAGGACGCGGTAGTCGGAGACGATGACCAGCAACCCTAGCAATAAATTATTCAGGATATGTGGTCGGTCGCGAGTCAATTTGCGGTCGACCCTATTTTGATTCTAAGTCAAATTCGGAACCAACTTAACCGTCTACGTTCGCAACAAAGGTAACTATCAGATACGAGAGGAGAATTATCATGATGTTTAAGACACTAACTATATTGAGTTTATTATTCGGAATTTTTGTATTTTCATCTACATCAACAGATGCGCAGATCGTTCCGGCGGTTAAAACTGTCGCTAAAGCTACGGCATCGGGCATCAAGAAAGGTTCCAAAGCCACGGCATCGGGTGTAAAAAAAGGTTCAAAGGCCACAGCATCCGGGGCAAAGAAGGCCGGAAAGGCGACGGCGCGAGGCGGTAGATGGGTAGTTGTAAAAACATGGAATGGGACAAGGTGGGTCTCAAAGCGGGTTTGGAGAACATCGAAGAAAATCGGGAGAGGAACGAAACGCGTAGTAATGGGTAAGAAAAAGCCCAGAAAGTTATAAATTAATCAGATAATATTAATTAGAGAAGGTCGCAGTTTCACATGAAACCGTGACCTTTTTTGATTTAGGTGAAAAATTATAACGAAATCAAATGGGATGATAAGCACGACGACTAAGATATTTTGATCAAATAAACTATAATGCTCGAAAAGAAAAATTAGAAACTAAGAAAACAGTTCAAACTCGAATTTCACATTCAGACAAAATAACTACAGATGAAAGAAAAAGTTAGAGTAGCAAGCGGACAAGGCTTTTGGGGTGATCTTCTGACTGCACCGGTCGAACAGGTACGCGGCGGAAGGATCGACTATTTAATGCTCGATTATCTTGCCGAAGTGACCATGTCCATCATGCAAAAACAACGTGCCAGAACTCCTGAGGCAGGATACGCACAGGATTTTGTTTCACTTATGCGCGAGATCCTGCCGGATTGCGTAGAGAAGGAAATCAAGGTGCTTTCAAATGCAGGGGGCGTGAATGTTCAGGGCTGTGCGGCGGAGATCCGAAAAACCGCGCAGGAATTAGGGCTCGGCGGAAAAGTAAAGATCGGAATGATCACCGGCGACGATATCATGCTTCGACTGGATGAATTTCTCGATAAGGGCATCGAGATCAATAACATGGATACCGGAGAACCTCTTTCCACGGTCCGCGATAAAGTTCAATCAGCAAACGTTTACCTTGGCGCCGCACCTTTAGTGGAAGCATTAGGTAAAGGGGCGCAAATTATTGTAGGCGGACGACTTACCGATACGGGATTAACCCTGGCGCCGCTGATGCATGAGTTTGGCTGGACGTTTGAAGACTGGGATATGATCGCAACAGGAACGATTGCCGGGCACATAATCGAATGCGGCGGACAATGCTCAGGAGGCAACTGTCAGTTTGACTGGGAAAACATTCCTGATCTGGAAAACATTGGTTTTCCAATAATCGAAGCGTATCCGGACGGAGATTTTTTTGTAACAAAACATCAAAACACCGGCGGACGCGTAAATATTCAATCGGTTAAGGAACAACTTCTTTACGAAATGGGCGATCCGCACGCATATATTACACCGGATGTAGTTGCCGATTTTACAACGATAAATCTTGCCGAAGACGGAGAGAACCGGGTAAAAGTTTTTGGGATCAAAGGAAAACCAAAGACCGACTTCTACAAGGTTTCTATCAGTTATTCTGCCGGCTGGAAATCGGTTGGAACGCTTGTTTATTCCTATCCAAATGCTTATGAAAAGGCCAAAGCTGCGGATCGAATACTCCGCGGACGGCTCGAAAAACTTGGTCTCGAATTTGATCTGATATTAACCGAATATGTAGGTGTAAACGCTACGCACGGACATTTGGCAGGCGAGCCGAAGCCCGATATTCCTGAAGTTCAATTGAGGATCGCGGTACGCGGAAAGAACAGAGACGATGTATCACGATTTACGAAAGAGATCGCGCCTCTTATCCTAACCGGACCTCCGGCAGTAACCGGGTTTGCGGGAGGACGGCCAAAGGTAGAGGAGATAATTGCGTATTTCCCTGCTTTGATACCTAAAGAATTGATTAAAACCAAAGTTGAGATACTCGAGGCGTAGGAACTCAGGGAGATCTGGTAAATGAGATTGGCACAAATATTGATTTTCGGACTTATTTTAGTTTTTATCGGTCATTGTGCTTACTACTATCCGCTGCTTCCCGAAATTATGGCATCACATTTTGACGGCAGCGGAAACCCAAATAGCTGGATGTCTAAGCAGTTGTTCTTTGTTTTTGAAGTCTGTTTGCTGGCCCTTCTGGTTTTTATCTCGCTCCTAATGACTAAGATCATCGAAAAAACACCGGGCAAATGGATAAATTTGCCAAACAAAGATTATTGGCTGTCAAACGAACGACGTGTGAATTCGTTAGCAGTTATTGGGGGCTATTGGGAGTGGTTTGGTGTCGGGTTGATGGTTTTGTTTATCTCGGTCAATCAACTGGTTTTTGATGCTAATATCGCAAAGAAACCGCTTTCATCAGGACCAATGTGGACGGTGCTAATTGCGTTTTTTATATTTGTCGCGGTTTGGCTGGTCTTATTTAACAGAAAATTTAGAATACCGGAATAATAATTATGAAAGTAGAACTAGTAAAGATCGCGCACGCCCGTTCGGGTGACAAAGGCGATACTGCAAATGTGGGTATTATTGGGTTTAGCGATGAAGTATATCCGATCCTGGTCCGCGAATTAACGGCGAAAAAGGTTAAAGATCACTTCGGACCAATGGTCAAAGGAAAAGTTGAGCGATTCGAACTTCCAAATCTCGGCGCGCTAAACTTTCTGCTGCACGAATCACTTGGCGGCGGCGGAACTTTATCGCTTATGACTGACGCGCAGGGCAAGACGTTTTCTACGGCCCTCCTCAGAATGAAAATCGACGTTAAACCTGCCGAGGCCAAGAATTTAGGTCTGAAGTAAATTGAAATTAGAACGCGTTTGATTTTTAGACTCGAGAAAGAGAATGAGTGTTTTACTAGTTGAAAAAACGGGTGGTTTAGCGCTTTTCACGCTAAACCGTCCCGAAAAGCGCAACGCTTTAAGTGAAGAGCTGATCACGTCGTTGAAAACTGCACTTCGTAAAGCGAATGATGACGGTGAGCTCCGCGCTATAGTAATAAAGGGATCGGGCAAGGATTTTTGTTCCGGTGCCGATCTTTCCGCACTCCGGAAAATTGCAAATTCAGACATCCTTGAAAACCTTGAAGATGCCGAGAGTTTGATGGAACTCTTCGTTTTACTTAGAAAAACAAAGATCCCGGTGATTGCCGCGGTTCACGGTCGGGCACTTGCGGGCGGATGCGGTCTCGCTACGGCCTGCGACATCGTGATCGCTGCGGAATCCTCAAGGTTTGGCTATCCCGAGGTAAAGATCGGATTTGTTCCCGCAATGGTAATGGCGATATTGCGGAGAAAT
>JBGTEI010000257.1:0-2024 GCA_041747875.1 Pyrinomonadaceae bacterium
TACGCTTTTAAAGGACGGAAGAGTTTTGATCCTCGGCGGCTGGTCAAACAGAACTAGTCCTGAGGCGTCGGCGGAAATATACGATCCAAAAGCAAAACGATTTTTAGAGCTTTCGAATATGGCCTTTAGGCGTTCGGGACACACCGCGACGCTTTTAGATAACGGAAAGGTTTTGATCGCCGGAGGAAGTGAAGGCGCGAGTGTATTAAACGAAGCCGAGCTGTTTGATCCCAAAACGAATACATTTCAAACTATCCGCCGAATGAACCGAAACCACGCGATTCATTCCGCGACAAAATTGAATGACGGCCGGGTTTTAATTTTAGGCGGGGAAGTGAGCCGGAATAATGTGACATCAGATGCTGAGATTTTTGATCCTCAGACAAATTCATTCAGGCTGCTCGCTGTAGAAATGAATTCCGTTAGATACAAACACGATGCGGTTTTGCTCGCGAGCGGAAAAGTATTGATATTCGGCGGTTCCGATGAAAGAGACCGTGGCGGGAAACTCAAAACTGCCGAGCTTTTTGATCCCAAAACAGAAACATTTATGAAAACGGCTGACATGAATTTTGCGCGATTTAAGATCGGCGAAACGGCGGTAGTTCTCAAAAACGGAAAAGTCCTCGTCGCGGCAGGAAGCGAAGAAGCTGAAGTTTTTGACCCGCAGAAAAATACTTTTGAAAGGGTTTCGGGAGGGTTCGGAAAGTCGCTCCACTATGCTACTGTGACGCTCCTTAAAGATGGGCGCGCCTTAATTCTCGGCGGTTATGAATTTATAACGGGCGGTGAGCCGACGAGCACGAATCAGGCTTGGGTCTTTCGCTATAACCCGGCAAAAAACCCAACGCAAGAACTCGTTTCTGTAAATTAATGGCTCGGGTCTTTCATATCGGTCGTATATTGTTTTACGCTTTTCGAAAGCACGCCGGCCATGATCTTGATATTTTCCGTTGTTAAAATACTCGAGGCGCTGACGGTTGAATTCGCCAGTCCCGCGCCGCCTTTTGTGTGAATGTCGATCACGGTTTGAGGTTTGGACGCGTCGAGTTTGTTGTGCATTATTTCGTGAAAAATAATATGTGATACGACCTTTACGAAGTCAGCAGCGCCGTCCATATCCTTTAGATAGACTTCCGAGATCATATCTGTCGCCTGCAGGAATGTACCGCCTGATGCGCCGCTATGGATCGGCTGCCCGCCTTTCTTATTGATAATACTGTCGTCCCGGTCAAAAAGAACATAGACGACAACGTCATTTGCGCCGGGTGTACCTTTTTCCCACGACACTTGTGCCATTGCGATCTTTGAATCGGCATGATCGCAAATTTGCGTAAACATTGTCTGGAGCTTTGTTTTGATCTCATTCATTTTTTCGGTGCCATAGCAGTCGTATTGAAATTGCCGTGATTTTGCGTATCCGACGAGCCAAAGTTTAAAAACACCTTCTTTTTCACCCATCTTTTTTCTCCTTTGAATTCTTTAGAAAATTTTGATCGAATTTGATAGAGAATTGACGCTTGTCGATACACCGTTTGCACAAAATTTTTGAAAATTTTTGCGTGCCGGACAAGTTAAGGATCAAGCGAATATTTCGATAATTAGCTAAGTGTTCGCGGAGTTATGTTTACGATCGCATCGCGATTGATCGCGCCGTAAATGTGCGGATATATTTCGTCATTTGTCGAGGGTTCATTGACGAGTTTTGAGGTGAGTTTTTCGCTGTCTATTTCGAGAAGAAGTACTTTATCAACGCCGGAATAATATCTTTTCAGAACGCCGTCGAGCTGATTCTGAAAGCTGCAGTGAATAAAACCTTCGGTCGCCAGACTTTCGGCTTTGTAGGTTTCACTATCCCGATATTCTTCCCAAACTTGAGGAAGCACGATGTGATAAATATTCATTCTTTCGTTGAATCTTCAATTGTCTTGTGGAGTTCTAGATATTTTTTGCGGACGTAAGGATCCAATTTATCCCCAAGATCTGCGCCGAGATGTTTAATTCTAATAATTTCCTGAACGTCG
>JBGTEI010000258.1:0-9125 GCA_041747875.1 Pyrinomonadaceae bacterium
CATTTCGACCAGCGCATTCGCCGCATCCTGTATTTTCGCCGTCATTTGCGAGAAGAGCGCAAAATATTCATCTTCGCGCGGCAATAAGCTAAAAGCCATTGCTTTTTAGAATCTCCGTATTAATTTCTTGAATGGATTCCAATATATCCAATGACGTTTAACTTGTCTACGCTGATGTTAAATCCGGGTAAATTAATACTGGGATGCGAAGATATCAGCGCCCCGAATGTCTACTTGTTCCTCTTACTGTGCTTGATAAATGCCGCCTCGGTCAGATAAACATTGAGCTCGCAAATATCCTTTACATAATCGCCGATCCGCTCAAGATGTTTTGCTACAAACAGAAGATGCGCTGCACTTGCCGTCGTTTCCGGTTTCTCAATCATCATTTCCATCAGCTTACCAAAAACACGATCGTAGGATTTATCGATCTCACGGTCTCGTTTTATGATCTTCCGTGAAGCTTCAGAATCTTCTGACGTAAACGCATCAAGTGCGGCCTGGAGCATTTCGCCCGCCGTCACTGCCATGATGGTAAGCTCCGGATATTGTTTTACCTGTGGCTCATCATTGAGAATTATTGCAGCGTCGGCGATATTTGCAGCATGATCGGCGATCCTTTCGAGGATCGGCGTGATTTTTGCGACGGATATTACAAACCTAAGGTCATATGCGGCAGGCTGCTGAAGTGCGAGTATCTCAATGCTCAAACGATCGATCTCGAGCTCCATTTGATTTATGAGTTTATCGCCTTTTACAACGCTTCGAGCGAGTTCTGTGTCTCGTTCATTGAGCGCCTGAATTGCCTGATGAACTGCAGTTTCGGTTGTCCCGCCGAGCAAAAGCAGTTTGTCGCGCAATATATCAAGTTTTTGGTCAATAATTCTGTTTTCCATAAAAATCTCTCTCAATAATACAATTAAGTAAAAATCTCATCCAAATCTGCCGGTAATATAATCCTCGGTAAGTTTGTCGCCGGGATTTGTAAACATCGTCTTTGTCTTATTCACTTCGATCAGCTTTCCGAGCATAAAAAATGCAGTTTTATCCGAAACACGTGCAGCCTGCTGCATATTGTGAGTGACGATCGCGATCGTATAATCCTTTTTTAGTTCAACAACAAGCTCCTCGATCTTTTGAGTTGCGATCGGATCAAGTGCTGACGCGGGTTCGTCCATCAATACCACTTCCGGTTGAACTGCGAGTGCCCGTGCAATGCAGAGACGCTGCTGCTGCCCGCCGGATAATCCAAATGCGGATGCATTCAAACGGTCCTTTACCTCGTCCCAAAGTGCCGAATCCTTAATCGCTTTTTCAACACGATTCTCGAGATCTTCTTTACTTGAATGCAGACGATTTATCCGAATTCCATAAGCTACGTTTTCAAATATCGATTTTGGAAATGGATTCGATTTTTGAAAAACCATCCCTATTTTGCGGCGGAGTGCGACGACATCGGTTTTCGGTGCATAAATATCTTTCCCGTCGATCAACACTTTGCCTTCAACGCGTGCGATCGGGATCGTGTCATTCATACGATTCAGGGTTCTAATGAACGTTGATTTTCCGCAGCCGGACGGTCCGATAAAAGCCATTACTTCGCGCTCGGGAATATCAAGATTTATGT
Organism: Pyrinomonadaceae bacterium; assembly: GCA_041747875.1. Taxonomy (GTDB): domain Bacteria; phylum Acidobacteriota; class Blastocatellia; order Pyrinomonadales; family Pyrinomonadaceae; genus Aridibacter. The sequence goes on from JBGTEI010000258.1 coordinate 1,628, forward strand.
CGTATAACGCCTGATTCGTGCCGTAGAAAAAATTTAAATTTGAAATGTTAATTTTGCTTTTCATAATGCAGATCACGAATCTAATATATGCAGATCCGGAAGAAATCGTCACCGGTGTCTTCGATCCGGGATTTCTCTAATACTTCTTGCGCGTTAAATACCTTACAAAAACGTTGATCACTAAGATCAATCCAACCAATACAAGCGTCGCCGCCCACGCCATCTGATGCTCCACTTCATATGGTCCGGTCGCAAAATTGTATATCTGAACCGTTAAAGACGACATCGGCTGATCGTAAAAATAATTATAAAAACGGCTGTTTAATGCCGTAAATAAAAGGGGAGCGGTCTCGCCGGAAATTCTGGCGATCGCAAGCATTGCGCCTGTCGCGATTCCGGAAGCGGCGGCCGGCATCACAATATTCCACGTCACACGCCATTGCGGCGCCCCTAAAGCAAGAGCACCTTCCCGCATTGATTTTGGAACGAGCCGGATCATCTCTTCTGTCGTTCTCGCGACGATCGGGATCATTATTAACGCAAGTGCCAATCCACCGGCAAAACCCGATTGCCTTCCCATCGGAAGCACAACCAGAGTATAGATAAAGATCCCGACGATGATCGACGGAACTCCGATCAGCGTATCTGCAAAGAAACGAACAATATTTCCATACCAATTATCGCCAAATTCAGATAAATAGATCCCCGCTCCAACCCCGACAGGAAGTCCGATCAGTGTCGCAAGCAACGTCATCATCGCCGAACCCATGATCGCATTTCCAATTCCGCCGCCTTCACCAACGGGCTTCGGAGTATCGGTTAGAAATTCAAGATTTATAGCCGAAAAACCGCGAATCGCAATATAGCCGATAATGATCAGTAATATAAAGATCGCGAAAACCGCGCACGCCGCTGTTAACGTCGTCATTATGCTGCTTACGAGTTTTCGTCTGTCGTGAATTGCTTCGCTCATTGCTTAATCAGTTCAGGGCACAGGGTTCAATGTTCAGAGTTCAGAGTTCAAGTTTGAGTTCTTAGTTCTTAGTTCTTAGTTTTTAGTTTTTAGTTCTTAGTTTTTAGTTCTTAGTTCTGAAATTTGAAATTTGAAATCTCAAATTTCAACTAGTGAAAACGTAAAATTTTCCGTCCCCTTGGGTCGGCAATCTATGAATTCGGTAAGAAATTTCAATTCTCGATCAACATTCAACCATCTGAGATCTGAACTCCGAGTTCTGAAAGTTGAAATCTGAAATTTCAAATTTGAAATCAATTCTCTGAACTCTAAACTCTGAAACCTAAACTCTAACCTTTAAACTCCTATGACGCTTTCGCCGTTCCCGTTCCCTTCGCAACTCTGGCGACCAGAAGTTTTGCAAGGCCATTGACAACAAACGTCACGAGAAACAGCACCAAACCCATTTCGATAAGTGCACTTAAATATAATTTGTCGGTAGCTTCGGCAAAATTCGCGGCTAATACTGATGCGATCGTGTACGCAGGTTCAAAAAGCGACGCGGTAATTTGCGGCGCGTTTCCAATAACCATCGTTATCGCCATTGTTTCGCCAAGCGCGCGGCCTAAACCGAGAACGACCGCACCCGCAATTCCTGAAGCCGCATTTCCAAGAACGATCTTTGTTGTTTCCCATTTTGTCGCACCGAGAGCGAGCGCAGCTTCGCGCTGCGTTGTCGGTACCACTTCCAGTACATCACGAACAACGGCCGTCACGATCGGCGTAACCATGAGCGCCATGATAATTCCGCCCGTTAACATGCCGATCCCCGTTAAACGACCCTGAAACAAAGGAAGCCAACCAAAATAGGTTTGCAAAAATACGCCGAGATAATCGCGGATAAACGGCGCCAATACGAAGATCCCCCAGAGTCCGTAAACCACTGAGGGAATCGCTGCCAACAGCTCAACTAAGAAAGCGATCGGTGTCGCAATCTTCTTTGGCGCTTGTTCGACAAGAAACACAGCTATCCCGAGCGAGATCGGAACCGCTATCACCAGCGCGATCAAAGAAGAAACGATCGTACCGTATATAAACGGAAGTGCACCGTAAATATCCGACGCCGGCTGCCATTCCCGGCCGGTCAGAAAACCAAACCCAAAAGCTCTAATCGTAGGCATAGAATTCCAAACCATTATACCAATCATCGCCGCGACGATCAGTAAGATCGTCGAAGCAAAGATCAGCAAGATGGTTCGGAAAACAGTGTCTCCAAATGTACCTGTGCTATTAGCCAATACTATTTTCCTGCAGCTTTTTCCTCTCCGCGGAGTTGTTTACCGCCCGATGTGATCGAGTTGATCTTAGCTTCGACCTTTGATACTACTTCCGCTGGAAGTGGAGCATAGTGAAGATCTTTTGCAAATGCGGAACCATCATGGATCGCCCACCACAAAAAATCTACAAGCGCCTTTCCTTTTACCGCATCTTTCTGATCTTTATAGGCAAGAATATATGTAAAACTCGAGATCGGGTACGTATTCTCTCCTTCAGCATTAGTGATCTTGATCCTCATGTCGTCGGGCATATCCTTTGCCACTCCGGCAGCAGCGGCGGAAACATTTTCAATCGAGGGTTCAACAAATTTGCCTGCTTTATTCTTGATAAGTGAGATTGGGAGTTTGTTTTCCTTGGCAAAAGCAACTTCGACGTACCCGATCGTGTTCGGGGTTTGCTTTACTTGTCCCATTACTCCGTCATTTCCTTTTGCGCCGATGCCGACACCTTTTACCCAATTAGGCTGTTTGCTGGCGGTAACTTTTTCCTTGAAAGCGGCATTTACGTCAGACAAAAAATCGGTAAATACAGCAGTCGTTCCGCTCGAATCCGCTCGATAAACCGGTGTGATATCAGCATCTGGAAGTTTTGCATCCGGATTATCAGCTTTAAGCTTCGGATCATTCCACTTTTTGATCTCGCCAAGGTATATTGCCGCGATGACATCGGGAGTGAGATTGAGCGGTTTTTCAACTCCTTCGAGATTATAGGTTAGAACAACAGCACCTAAAACGGTTGGAATATGGAGAAGTTCACCTTCCGTTTTTTTCAGATCCTCGTCTTTCATTGGATCATCCGAAGCGCCAAAATCTGCGGTTTTTGCAATGATCGCTTTCTGTCCCGCGCCTGACCCTACTGATTGATAATCGATTCTGATATTTTTATTGATCTTTCCGTATTCACTCATCCATTTCTCATAGATCGGTTTTGGAAAACTCGCACCGGCACCCTGAAGGCTTATCGTTCCACCGCTCTCGGCTGAGGTCGATGTTCCGTCATTCTTTCCGATCGATTCTCCGCTGCATCCGATCGCGAAGACCGCCGCAAATGTTAATAGTGTTATTGATATATTTCTCTTAAAATTTTTCATTATCGCTGTGAATCTCCTTAGTTCAATTCCTTCGACTGACCTTGTTCCTTAGGTGCTTCTATCAAATGCCGGGATACATATCATCACCGCAGCACAAATTCTGCGATCTCCTGCTAAACCCGCTCTTCGCAGCCGCGCTGCGATTTCTTAACTCAGTTCAGAAGCTCGATCGTTCCGGACAATAGACCAATTAAACCTTACTTTTGTTAAATTATACTTAAATCTAAAATATCGTTAATATTTTCAGATATACATTTAACATTTTGTTAACACTGCTATAACATTGGCTGCATACAATTCTATTCAAGTTAAAATTTAGGCTGGCTAAACGCTTTGATCACAACGTGGTATTTGCGACCATCGGTTGATCTTGCGATTTTAAATATATGAATCTCGTAAATGATCTGGGAAATGATATTGCTTTCGCTATTTTGGTTGAAAAGAAATATAGGGATAAAGTTGATTCGAAAGAACTTCTGCCCTTAATTCGCAATGTCAGGGATGCGCTTCGTACTATTTCCGAAAAAGAGGCCACGCATTCTGAACTCTCGTCACTTACAGCAACAACATTGACCTGGCGATAGTATTTTCCCGGTTGAAATGATTCGTCATGTGCGGCTTGCGAAACACCGTTCGCGCCCGCTGTTTTGACGTTGATCGGTCCTTAATTCCTCTTTAGCGCCGCTCGAGCCGAATTATTGCGGCAAACTTAACTCCACAAATTCGTCATCCTAGAACCGCCTTTGAAATGTTCTTAAATTGCCTAATTGAGTACTTTTCTTTAAACTTGAGAATCAAGCCCCAATATAGTTAGTAGCAAATGTTTTCAAAACATCTGGAGGATAAGATGAGAAGATCTAGTCTAGGAAGAAACCTGGCGGTTATGTCGTTGGTCTGGGTTATGTTGATGATGCCGATAGCGGTACTTGGACAAACCAAAATCAGCTTGCCAAAAAATAAATATAAGGTCCAGGATGACGTACAGCTTGGCAATGAATATTCGGCCAAAGTCGAACAGGAGTTCCCCATATATAATGATTCCGAATCTGAACGGTATATTGAGAACGTGGGGCAAAGGCTTGTAAATGCAATTCCAAATGAATTTCAGGAGTCTGCCTTCCGGTATCGCTTTAAGATCGTAAATACGCGTGACATCAATGCATTCGCTCTTCCCGGAGGACCGATGTATGTAAACCGTGGACTGATCGAAGTTGCCAGAAATGAAGGTGAAATGGCGGGGGTGATGGCGCATGAGATCAGCCACGTTGCGCTCAGACATGGTACGGCACAAGCGACAAGGCAAAGCAATCCATTGACGCAGCTTGGAATGCTCGGTGCGATCATTGGCGGAGCGATTATCGGCGGAAACGCCGGCGCGCAGTTGGGAGCTGCACTATTTGCAGGTAATTTTATTCTCAAATATAGCCGCGAATACGAAACAAATGCGGATATCTTAGGCGCACGCATTATGGCTGACGCTGGATATGATCCTGAAGATCTCGCGAATATGTTCAAAACGATCGCGGCGCAAAGCCAGGGTGGACGCCCGCCCGAATGGCTGAGCAGTCACCCCGACCCCGAAAGACGCTACGCTGCTATCAACAATGAAGCAAAGATGCTTCGGGTTTCGACAAATCCGATCAAGAACACTCAGGGATTCGCCCGCGTACAGGAAAAACTCCGCGCTCTTCCAAAAGCAAGATCGATGGAAGAGATCGAAAAGAATGCGCCGAGGAATCCGAATACCGGAAATACCGGTAACACCGGGAATACGGAAAGCGGCGTGAGTACGGAAATGTCGCGCGGCACTTACAGCCGGAACGTTCCTTTGCCTTCATCGAGAACCCGCGTTTATCAAAACGGAAATCTCTTTCAAGTAGCTATCCCGTCAAACTGGCGTGAATTTGGCGGACAAAATGATGTTTGGTTCGCGCCCGAAGGTGCCTATGGCAATAATGGCATTACGCACGGTGCGACCATCGGAGTGATCCAAACAAATCAGAATACGCTTGAGAAAGCGACTGAGGCATACGTCAACGGAATATTGCAGTCAAACGATTATTTGCGTCAAACGAGCAACTTTTCGCGTACATCGATCAGCGGTCGAACGGCTTATGCAATAAGCCTTGCCGGGCGATCACCGGTTACCGGAACTACAGAATATGCGCTGATCTATACGACCCAACTGAGAAACGGAAATTTGTTTTACATAATCGGCGTAGCTCCGCAAAATGACAGCTATCGATACAACCGTGCATTTAACAATATGGTTCGGGCGGTTCGCATAAACAGTCAGGCATAATAGAAAAAACGATTAGAAAACTATGAAAATGTACAATTTAGTTTTAATTTTTGCCGTCTGTTGTTTGCTCGGCGTAACGGCCGGAATTTCGAATGCGCAGACGATCGGAAGTTTTGGCGTAAACTGCGATAGCAGCTACGCGACGCCAATTCAGTGCGGATATTTCACCGAAGGTCATCAGGATGGCGCAAACGATGCGCGTTCGAATCAGGATGGCGACTATAAAAGATATAAGAAGAAGTACGACAATCAGTATGAATCTGCGTATCGTGCGGGATATGAACGCGGTTATGCAACCATAAGACCAAACGGAAACTGGAACGATAAGCAAGAAGATGCTTATGATCTCGGCTACCGCTTGGGCGACGACGATCACGATCGGGGAATTTCACGTCTTCCGGCGAGATATGAGGGACGGTACGATAACGCCTACGCCGTTCATTATCGTAACGGATATTTTGACGGATATGATCAGCGTCCGAAGAACTATGTTATTGACAGAGGAAATGCGCAATTACCGGGAAATCCGAATTTTCCCGCCGGAAACAATTTCCCGCCGGTCAATAACAACAACGTGATCGCTTCAAGAACAGGCAGAATGATATGGAACGGGCGCGTAGACCAAAGGGTCAATATAGTTATTCAGGGGAATACCTTGCGAACACAGACACTTGCCGGCACTAATCTTGGAGACGGCACTCAAACGATAAGCGGCGCGATTCCAAGAAGAGAAGCTTCGGTTTCGGTTCGAAAACTTGAGGGCCGGGGTTCTGTAACGGTTCTTCAACCGCCGAGCCGGGTAAATAATTACACCACCATCATTCAGGTTTTTGACGGAAACGGCGGCGCGGATAATTATCGTTTTGAAGTGACCTGGGAATCTACAAACACTTTTGAAACATACAGTACCGGCAAATTGCGTTGGAAAGGACGCGTCGATCAGAGTGTAAATATCAGGATCTCGGGTGATGATGTTCGGGAAGATGTTTTGTCCGGACAGCCGTTGGGAAATGTCACGCAGAATTTGGACGGTTATCTTGCAAATCGTGACGGACGGGTGACGCTCAGAAAACTCGAAGGCCGGGGAACGGTTTCGATTCTTGAGCAGCCTTCACGCTTGAACAATTACACGGCGGTGATCAGGATCTTTGATCCGAAATCAAGTGATGATGAGTATGAGATCGAAGTGACCTGGTAGTTTGGTATTAACTCTTAGTGCGGTGGGAAATAAGCAGTCAAAGTTTATTTTCTACCGCTTTTCTTTTTTCAATATCGCCCGATAAACCGGAAGGTCTCTTCCAGTAACCGATTTCTCTCTTTCCGTTTTTACCGCAAGCGGATTTTCGTCGATCTCAAATCTTTCGAATCCGCCTTCTTCAAATAATTCAAACATTTCTTCCGCTAAAAATTCGACATCCGTCTGGATAAACACGCTGCCTTCGTCTGAAAGATGTTTCGAAATTGTTTCGACCAACTTATCTTTCACCATTCTTCGTTTTGAATGTCGCTGCTTAAACCATGGATCGGGAAACTGGATAGAAACAAATTGCAGGTTATCCGGGGGAAGATCTTTCAGCAAAATATCAAGGTCAATAGTTGCGTTGCAGAATTCGTAATGGAGATTTGTTAAATTACGGCGATCGCGGATCTCATTTGCTTCGATCACAAGCGGCTCACGAATTTCCAGACCCAGGAAATTCCGATCCCTTTTCACTTCAGAAATTTCAAGCAGAAAACGTCCGCGTCCGCAGCCGATATCGATATGCAGCGGCAGCAAAGGATCGGCAAAAGCCGCCGATAGATCCAGTGGTTCGAT
>JBGTEI010000259.1:0-3715 GCA_041747875.1 Pyrinomonadaceae bacterium
GTATTTAGCAATCTAAATGAAACTATTAATAAAAAACGGACACCTGATCGACCCGATCGGTAAGGAAAATACGGGAATGAATGTCCTGATCGAGGACGGAAAAGTTTCCGCCTGGTTGAGGCAGGATGAAGAAGCACCAAAAGATGCTGAGGTCTTTGATGCCAGCGGTATGCTTGTCGCGCCTGGATTTATTGATCTCCACGTTCATCTTCGAGAACCCGGACAGGAGCATAAAGAAACCATCGCAACCGGATGTGCGGCGGCGGCGGCGGGCGGTTTTACGAGCGTTTGCCCGATGCCAAATACAAATCCGATCAATGACAATGCTGCGATCACACGTTTTATGATCGAACAGGCAGAACACGCAGGATTTTCAAACGTCTTTCCGGTTGGCGCGATCACGAAGGATTCGGACGGCGAGCAGCTTGCCGAAATGGGCGAAATGAAGGCTGCCGGTGCGGTTGCCGTTTCAGACGACGGGAGACCGGTTCCAAACGCCGGAATGATGCGGCGGGCGATGGAATATGCAAAGGATTTTGATCTTCCGGTCGTCGATCATTGCGAAGATAAATCACTTTCAGCCGGCGGCGTAATGCACGAAGGCAAGCTCTCGCTGCTGCTAGGACTAAAAGGAATGCCGGCGGCGGCGGAAGATAATGATGCGATCCGCGATATTCTGCTCGCAAAAGAAACGGGCGCGCATATTCACATTGCGCACATTTCTACCACAGGTGCCGTCGAAGCGGTAAGACGCGCCAAGAGCGAAGGCGTAAATGTAACTTGTGAAGTGACGCCGCATCATTTTTCGCTTACTGACAAGGCGGTTGAAGGCTACGATACAAATACAAAAATGGCCCCACCGCTTCGTACGCAGGAACATCTTGAAGCGATACTCGAGGGAATAAAAGACGGCACGATCGACGCAATTGCTACCGATCATGCGCCGCACCATTTTGATGAAAAAGCACTTGAATTTGATCGTGCACCGTTTGGAATTACAGGCTTAGAAACTGCTTTAGGTTTGGCGATGGAAGAGCTTGTGCATAAAGGTGTTATAGATTTACAGCGGCTTGTTGAAATGTGCTCGGCAAACCCTGCAAAGATCTTTCGTTTAACCGACCGCGGTACGCTAATACCAGGATCTGTGGCCGATATCACGATAATCGATCCGGAGCTCGAATGGACATACGATCTGGCGGAAACGAGATCAAAATCAAAAAATTCTCCGTTTGGCGGTCGGACATTCACAGGCGGGACTATTGCCACAATTATTGGTGGTAGAATTGTTTATCGAAGGTAGGGTTTTGGAAGTGGCGATGTTGGTGAAGGTTATTTTATTTCGTTTCGGCTCCAGCGGGTCTTTTTGTTTAGAGTTTATTTCCCGCAAAGGCGCAAAGGAAGGAATAAGATAAAGAATCAGTAAGCTGAAACCGTGCTATTTCGATAGACATTTCTTCCAATTTGAACGCCAAACGCTTTTCAATAAAGACTTTTGCTTTCTGTGTTTTACTTATGTTTTACTTTGCGCCTTTGCGGGAAAATTCTTATTCTTGCTAATAATTAGTTTTCACCGATACCCAACAATTTACTTAGAGGAGCTGTTAAACTAAATGGAATTTCTTGGAGATCCGCAGATCTGGATAGCACTTGCAACCCTAACCCTATTAGAACTGGTACTTGGCATCGACAATATAATTTTCATTTCGATCCTTTCCGGCAAACTACCCGAAGCTGAACAGCCAAAAGCCAGATTTGTAGGGCTGTCACTAGCCCTGGTAATGCGGGTAATTCTCCTTTTCTCTCTTTCATGGATAATCGGCCTGACGGCGCCTTTAATTTCGATCTTTGGCCATTCATTCTCGGGACGCGATCTGGTATTACTGATCGGCGGACTATTTCTTATCGGCAAAAGCACCCACGAGATACACGGGTCGCTTGAAGGAGTTGAAGGCGTGCAATCGAAAAAAGTTTACGCATCACTTACGAGCGTTATTGTTCAGATCACTTTGCTCGATATTGTTTTTTCGCTCGATTCCGTTATAACCGCGATCGGAATGGTTAAAGAACTATGGGTGATGATCGTCGCCGTCGTAATTTCAATAGTCGCGATGATGTTTTTTGCTAATCCGATCGGAAAGTTTGTTGAAAAACACCCGTCGATCAAAATGCTCGCGCTTTCGTTCCTGCTTTTGATCGGTTTTACACTTACAGCCGAAAGTTTCCACGTTGAGATCCCGAAAGGTTATATTTACGGTGCAATGGCGTTCTCCGTCTTTGTTGAACTCTTAAATATGCAGCTTCGCAAACGCGGAAAACCCGTAGATCTGCGTGAAGCTTATGTTGAAGAGAAAGAAGCAAAACAAGGAAAGACTTCTTTGCGTTTTTGACCTAGTCTGCAAGAGAAAATTCTTTCTTCAGCGGGCATATACAGTCTGCGTTTAAATAAGTGTCAAGATCCTTTGGTTCTTAAAATTCGCAAATATGTAGATAACCTTCGTTCCCTTTCCAACACTTCCTGGAGGAAAGCATGCGAATTATCAGCCTTTTTGCAATTGGATTCATTTTTATACTTTCGGTTACCGTATCTGCCCAAAAGCCAAGAATTAAAATTGGCTATGTCGAAAATAGTAATGGCCAATACAACGAATGCGGGAAGCGTCTGACCTTTGCGGGTGTTAAGGAAAATCTTTATATCTTTGTCTATGCGAATGATGTAACCGAAATGAAGATCAACGGAAAAAGAGCGATCTTAAAGCTCGAAAGATCGACCGAAAAGTTGAACGGAGCCTCGACAAAAGGCGAAACCTTTCAAGAAATCTACCGCGCAGGCAAGATTACGATCACCATACGATACGTCGTCATTCGGTATTCCGACAACACGGTGTGGTATACAGGAAAGCTTTATATTAGATCGGGGAATAACAAAAGAGCCATCAGGATCAAGGGCAGTTCGGGATGTTAAACCTATGAAAATCAAAGACGTTGCAGGATTTATCGCTCCAAAATATAAAACCCCTTCGATCTGCGAATCGTGCGGTAAAGAGTTTATTTGCGGTGTATCGATAAAAGGATGTTGGTGTATGAAAGTCGATCTTTCAGACGAAACTCGCGAGCAATTAAAGAGCGAATTTAAAGACTGTTTGTGTCCGGAATGTCTGGAAAAGCTGGCAGAAAAATAATGCCGCTGTAACGATCGTGGTATCGCGATTCGCATAAGACCCATCATTCGAGGATAAAATCGGGCGATTTAGACTCAAAGTGCATTTTCTTATTTCCAGTCGGATGCCAAAACGTAATCCCGGACGCATGTAGACATAGCCGCTTAAACTCACTTCCACCGTACCAATCATCACCAAGAATCGGATGACCGATATGTGCGCAATGAATGCGAAGCTGATTTGTGCGCCCGGTTACAGGTTCAAGTTCAAGGAGTGTTTTATCGATCCTACGCTCCAAGACCTTAAACCTGCTTTCAGATTCTTTACCGCCGGATTTGATATTCCAACGCCGCAGTTCATCATAGCGTCCGATCGGTGCGCTGATCGTACCGCTGTCTTCTTTTACGATGCCCTGAACAAGCGCAATATAGCGTTTTTCAAAGAGTCTTCGCTTAAAATGGCTGCAAATGATCTTCGAAACTCTTGCGTTTTTTCCGATTATCATTAATCCTGAGGTTTCGCGATCGAGCCGGTGGATCAGGTGAGGTCTGATAAAC
>JBGTEI010000260.1:0-3496 GCA_041747875.1 Pyrinomonadaceae bacterium
GTTTCATTGACTAGAAGGGAGTCCGAAATTAAGTTAGGATACGGTGGCATTACTTATGATTTTAGTCAATAAAATCGAAACAGCAAACGATTATTATGAATCCAGAAAAGATACTCGAAAAATTCCGCGAATCGGAAGCGCTTCTTGAAGGTCATTTTATACTTTCGAGCGGACTTCATAGTCCGAAATATTTGCAATGTGCACTCGCACTCCAGTTTCCATTCGACGCAGAAAAATACGGACATGCGATCGCCTCGCGCTTTGTTGACTCAGGGATCGAAACCGTCGCATCTCCCGCGATCGGCGGACTCGTCATCGGTTATGAAGTGGCAAAGGCTTTGAACGTGCGTTTTATTTGGACAGAAAGAAAAGAAGGCGAAATGACGCTGCGGCGTGGTTTTAATATCAAAGACGGCGAGAGAATTTTGGCGATCGAAGACGTAATTACAACGGGCGGTTCGATAAAGGAATGTATTGACGTTCTGAAAAACCACGGAGGAAATGTGGTGAACGCCGCATCGATAATTGACCGTTCCGGAGGACGCGCAGACGTTGGAGTGCCGAGAATATCTCTGGTTGAACTCGATGTACCGACATATAAACCTGAAGAATGCCCGATGTGTGCGGAAGGAACTGAAGCGATAAAACCCGGAAGTCGCGGAAACTAAAGGAGCGCAGGCTGCCAGCCTGCAATGAGCGCAAAGCGCGAACGTTTTCTCGAAAGGTTTTGCACTTTTTAAAAAACGTGGTGTGCTTATCAACATTTTCGAACGCTTCCGCGTTCGCTGCAGGCTGGCAGCCTGCGTTCCGACGGAAAAATGAAAAAGATCTGTTTTCTATCAATGGATGATATGGGCGATTATGTCAGCGATGACGAACTGGCGACCGGACCGCTCCGCGATCTCGGTTGGGATGTCGAAACCGTTTCGTGGCGCTCGATAGTTACTGATTGGACTCAATATGAAGCTGTGGTAATGAGAACTCCATGGGACTATCACGAAGTACCGGATGAATTCCTTGATGCTTTGAAAAAGATCGAAGCAAGCGGAACACGGCTTGAAAATTCGCTTGAGATCGTAAAATGGAATCTCAACAAAACCTATCTTCAGGAACTCGAGGAACGCGGCGTTTTGATCGTTCCAACGATCTGGGGAAATAGTAAAGTCGATGAAGCGACGACGGATGAATGGTTTAAGCAGTTCGGCACCGATGAGATAATTATCAAACCCGTGATCAGCGCAACGGCGAGACACACATATCGCATTCGAAAATTCTTTCCGGAATTAACCGCGATCTTTGAATCACAAGATCATATGGTTCAGCCGTTTATGAAAAACATCGTCGAAGAAGGCGAATTTTCATTATTTTATTTTGCGGGTGAATTTAGCCATGCGATATTAAAATCTCCAAAGCAGGACGATTTTCGGGTTCAGGAAGAATGGGGCGGGATAATTACGGCAATAGTTCCCGATGAAAAAATGCTTGCGGCTGGCGGGAATGCTTTAGATCAAATTGGAGCAAGGTTACTCTATGCACGTGTCGATCTTGTCCGGGATCAAAACGACGAATTTGCACTGATGGAGCTTGAATTGATCGAACCCGCATTATATTTTCGAATGGATGAAAATGCGCCGAAGTTTTTTGCGGAGACACTTGATCGATGGCTTTCGTGATCAGAACACCGAGCGATAGCGAACCGCGCAACTAAAGGCAGCACAACAATTTACTAATGGTGCTCACTATTGTTCGCTGTACTGATTAGGCGGGAAAAACTGCACTGATATGGCAGAAAAGAGATGAACTATAAACTTACAATTCAATACGACGGAACCGATTTTCACGGTTGGCAGGTGCAGAATAACCAACGCACCGTGCAGGGCGAACTCGAACGCGTGATAGCACTTCTTGAAGATTCCGAAGTTCATGTCGCGGGTTCGGGCAGGACAGACGCCGGTGTCCACGCCGAAGGTCAGGTCGCAAATGTAAAACTCAACCGCGAATTCAAATCGCAGAAATTGCGGGCGGCGATAAACGGTAATCTGCGCAGCGATGTTCGCGTCGTCGAAGTTGAAGAGGTAGACGATGATTTCCACGCGCGATTCTCCGCAAAAGGCAAAACATATCTCTACCGTGTAATAAATTCACCGGTCATTTCACCTTTTTGGGCAAGATACGCGCATCATGATTCACGCCCGTTAGACGTTGCAAAAATGAATGAAAAGGCGCGCTTTTTTCTCGGCGAACACGATTGGACGGCATTCTCAAATGCGCAGTCTGACTCGGAAAATAAGGTCAGAACGATCCACAATTTTGACGTCGAATCTCGCTGGGAGGAACGTTCAAAGGCAGCGATGATCGAATTCCGAATTACGGGAAATGGATTCTTGCGGTATATGGTCAGATCGATCGTCGGCACAATGCTCGAAGTAGGCAGAGGTGAACGCGACCCCGATACGATCCAGGCGGCGATCATCAGCCAGGACCGTGATCTGGCGGGAATTACCGCTCCCGCAAATGGACTCACGCTTTTTGATGTTCAATACTAATTTACAAATTTCCGAGTCAACGCAATAATAATTAAATGAGTGTTCAGGTAACAGACTTTCAAAAGATTATTTCTTCACCGGTGTTGGCTTATGAGGAAGGTTTGAAGTTTTTTATGGGTAAAGGAACCTTAAATGAAACCCTTCGAAAGATCGCCAAAGATCTGGACGACCACGGGATCAATTATAGCGTGATCGGTGCCGTTGCACTTAATCTACACGGCTATCGGCGCTTTACCGAAGATATTGACCTGTTTCTTACAACTAAAGGACTCGACAAATTCCGGGATGAACTGGTTGGATTTGGATACCAACCCGCTCATGAAAACGCGATCAAAAAATTTCGAACAAACGGAGAAAATGTTACGGTTGAAATAAAAACAAGCGGCGAATATCCCGGAGATGGAAAAGAAAAACCGGTGAGATTTTCGGATCCTGCCGAGGATCAAATTGTGATCGACGGTGTAAAAACTCTTACATTGGAAAAGCTTTTAGAATTGAAACTGGCTTCCGGAATGACCGCTCCGCATCGGTTAAAAGACCTCGCCGACGTTCAGGAAATTATTAGAATTAAACATCTAGGCGCGGATCTTGCGGATAAATTGGATCCTTACGTTCGCAAGAAATATTTAGAACTCCACAAGACAATTGAAGATTCCACAAAAGAATGAAAATCTATCACATCGTGCTCCCGCATGTTTGGGAAAATTATCAAGGGATTGAATTCTACGAAGCCGAAAGTTTAAAGACCGAAGGTTTTATCCACTGCAGTTTTGAGAACCAGCTCGGAGGCGTTTTGGAAAGATACTACTCCGGCATTGATAAGGTACTTCTTCTCGAGATAGACAGCGAAAAACTCACATCAAAACTCGTCAATGAACCCTCAACAAATGACGAAATTTATCCGCACATTTACGGCGCGATCAATCGCGATGCGATCGTAAACATAACTC
>JBGTEI010000261.1:0-2304 GCA_041747875.1 Pyrinomonadaceae bacterium
TTCGAACGAAAAGGTTATGTGTGTATTGCTTGTTAATTTATAGCGTGCGGGTTCGATGTGTCAAGGATTCCGGTCATTAACTTCATTAGCGGGTAAAAACAGGGTTTTGAAGACATAGAAAAAGCCTGACATGCTCTCCCCTTCATGTCAGGCTTCTTCAAAAAGGTCGTCGAATTTTTCGCCAACGACCAAACTTATAAAATTTTCAATATCCCTTTACCGGCAGCCTTACATCCTTTGTAAGCTTTATGACAAACTTTTCGTCGGCCTTGATACCGACGTTCTTACCTTTTCTGATAAGTGCGGTTCCGGTTCCGATCCCTCCGCCGATACCCGCTCCGATCAAAGCACCGTTATCGGATTTTGTCGCAAAGCCGACGATCGCGCCGATCGCTGTGCCGCCGATGATCGAAAGTATGCCGCCGATATTTGAACGATTTCTTTCGAGCTTATTGAGAAGGATCGCTTCTATTGCTCGTTCGGAAACATTCTCGGGGATTAGCTTTTCAAAAACGACTTCGAGTTTTCCATTCCTGCCGCCGCCAGCCGCAGGTTCGGCACGTATAACTCTTCCTTCGACAATTGCCCCGATCGGTAATACGACCACTTCCTGAACCAATATAGGCGCCGATACGATCGCAGTAAATGTGTCGTTAACTCCGGCGGATCCCGAGTTTATCTCGTTGTCCATCTGAAGCTCGATTTCGGTACCGGCTTTCAGTTCGTAAATACTCGAAGCATTTTCGGTATTTACCTGAGCCGATTGTGAAATTGGGATTACAAAGAACAAAATAAAAACAAAGATTATGGTCAATTTCTTCGAAGAAAACATTCCCGACCTCCATCTTCGCCAGTGTTTCAAATACCACACATGCGAAGTAACATTGCAAAGTGCGTGCCACCACCGGCACAGATTGTCTAAAGACCGCTATTATCGCCTGTTTCGCTTGTTTTTCAAAATATTTCCGGGAGCAAGTTTTTTCAAGCTGAGACAATATCGTGTAAGGGCAAACTATATGGGATACGAAAACGGCGATACGTGGCAGGCAGCCCGGTAAGGACCGAGCAATACACCGGGGGGATTACAGGGAATTTCTACCTTTGCGTCCGATTCCTGATCTGACCAAGGATTTCCAACTGTTCTTTTTGCATTGCAAGCAGATCTTCCAATACTCGCTGGCGCATTTCATCAAATTTTTCGTGCGGGTTAGCGGTCTCGGTCTCGACTTTTAATTTTACTTCGTAATCGTGCTGAGCGTCTAAACGGTCTTTTATAGCTTGCCGATTTTGCGACATCATTATTATCGGTACCTGGATCGAGGCAAGCATCCAGATAAATAAATTAAGCAAAATATACGGATACGGATCAAATTCGCCGCCGCTTCGCGCCAGGATCGTTGAATTTAAGAACACCCAAAAAAAGCAGTACGACACCAAAACTGATGAAAAACGTCCAAGAACCGCCAAACGTCGCGACCTTATCTGCGACTCGTTCGCCGAATGTCCGTTCAACGTCACCTATTTTGTTGATATTTCGGGAAATTCTGCGCTTTTCGAAGATGCTCGAAAGCACACGCTTTTCGATCTCGGTGAGATCCTGCCATTCCTTTTTGAAAGAATGCGCTAGCCCTCTGTTGAAGATCGTTGGAAGATCTATCGTTCAAGATTTATCTGATCCGATCAAAAAGATTTGCAAGTTTGCCCATACTTAATATTATAAGAAATTTAATTTTGTACCTGACTTCTGGCTTTACCCAAATTGCACAAATTTAGTACCCCGGAGATCGTACCTAGTTTTGGGTATTGGAATCAGGACTATTCGCAGCGCCCAAATTTTGCCCATGCCATTTCCAGGCGCTTTTAATAATTTCATCGATCCCGGGATGATCCGGAACCCACCCTAAGACTTCCCGCGCTTTTGTTGCATCCGCGATCAAATGTGAAGGATCACCTTTCCGGCGAGGCGCTATGACAGTTTTTATTTCCCGGCCCGTAACCCGCCTTGCAGCTTCGATCACCTCTTTTACTGAATAACCATCGCCGTTTCCCAGATTGATAAACGCAGATTCTCCTTCTCCTGACAGATACTCAAGGGCCGCAGTGTGTGCCTGACTCAGATCGGAAACGTGTATGTAGTCACGGATCGCCGTTCCGTCCGGCGTCGGATAATCACTGCCAAACACCGAGATCGAGTCTCTTTTTCCAAGTGCCGTGTCTAATACCAGCGGGATCAAATGAGTTTCAGGCTCATGGTGTTCGCCCCGTTTTTCCGTTGCACCCGCGGCATTAAAATAGCGCAAAGCG
>JBGTEI010000262.1:0-23972 GCA_041747875.1 Pyrinomonadaceae bacterium
GATTTAACGAAGACATAGCGTACTGCGATGAACTTGAGTTTTTCAGTCGGATAATGAAGCGTTTTCCGATCGCTATGATGAAAAAATCTCTCGTGATCTATCGTGAACACGATAATAATCACGGTTTAGAAAAGGAAAATGTAAACAAGAACCTTTTGAAAATGACGGATCTAATGCTCAAATTTCCCGAAAATTATCCGCCCCACGCGGGAAACTTTTGGCGAAACATACTTAGGGATAACTTTCTGCGCGAGGGAAGCAGGCTGGCAAGCAAAAGGGATCGCGGATAAGTATTGTAGAAGTATCTGGTCGGGCATTCTTACAGATCGAAACAAAGTCTAGTTAATTACAAAAGGCTGTCCATACCTGGTAGGCGCGTATATCGTGATCGAACGACACTGAAGGTTGGGACAGCACGGCGAACCGTACATCGGGTTGCATCCGGCGCTTTCAGGTACGCAGCTAGCCTGCGCTGGAGCTGTTGACGGTACCGCGATCACCGAGATCAGCGGCAACGCGATAGCTGATGCCAGTCCCAATTTTCTAATAACTTCTCGCCGAGACATGCCGCGGAAAACGGGAACGATAACGTCGTTGTTTTCAAGCAAACTTTCTTTCTTAAATTGATCGATCGCCAGTAAAATGAAATTGTCAGACACATTCGACTCTGTCTACTTTACAGGCATAGAAATATGAGCTGTTAGAGTGCTGGTAATTTGTCAATCCGGAAAATATCCATAGAAGTGCGGCATTCGAAATTGCTAAAGTTAAAGATATTTGGGGAACAATAACGGTAAGTTTACCGCCCCGATGCCCTGATAATGTCTGCAAAAACTCCTGCCGCAGTTACATCAGCTCCGGCACCGGCACCCTTGATGATAAGAGGGAAATCGGAATAGCGGTCTGTGTAAAATAAAACGGCATTGTCCTTGCCCGAAAGATTTGCGAAATTGTGTTTTTGGCCGATCGTTTCAAGCCCGACCGATGCTTTACCATCCGTAAATGATGCGAGGTATTTTAATTGGAGCCCGCCGCCCTCAGCGGCATCGAATAATTGCTTGAAATACTCTTCGTGTTTCGCAAGTTCTGCGTAAAAATCCTCAACGCTTCCTTTAAGACACGATTCAGGCAAGAAGCCTTTGTTTTCGACATCGGAAGTTTCGATCTTATAACCGCTTTCGCGCGCGAGGATGACGATCTTCCTCGCGACATCTGCTCCGCTAAGATCAAGGCGCGGATCGGGTTCGGTATATCCTTCGGATTGGGCTTCGCGGACGACATCTGCGAACAAACGGTTTGTGTCGTAGTTGTTAAAAACGTAATTCAAAGTTCCGGATAAGACAGCTTCGATCCGGGTGATATTGTCGCCGCTCTGCATCAAGCCATTGAGCGTACCGATGATCGGTAAACCAGCTCCGACGTTTGTTTCAAAGAGAAAGTTAGAATTGTATTCCGTCGCCAGTTTTTTAAGAGCCTGATAATTTTCAAAATCTCCCGAAGCCGCGACTTTATTGCAGGCGACGACAGAAACGCTTTCTGCCAGTAACCGCGGGTAGATATTTACCACGTCTTCGCTTGCCGTGACATCGACAAAGATCGAGTTTCTCAGGTTTTCGCTGGCGATCAGATCGGCGATCTCCTTGGATGTGCTGCCTGCGGCAGATCTATTTTCCGAATTTTCTAAAACATTCTGCCAGGTTTCAAGATCGATCCCGTCGGGTTCAAAGCTGACATTTTTGCTGTTTGCCAACCCGACGACGCGCACGTTCAAATTCATCTTCTCACTCAGATATTTCTGCTGCTGATGGATCTGTCCGAGAAGTTTTTTTCCGACTGTTCCCACACCGATTATGAATAGATTTATTTGTTTTTTGCCGTCTGAGAAAAAGGCTTCATGAAGCGAATTGACGGCCTTGTGAACATCCTTTGAGGCGATGATCGTTGAGATATTCCGCTCTGACGAACCTTGGGCGATCGCTTTGATATTAATGCCGTTGTTGCCTAAGGTAGCGAACATTTTTCCTGCAATTCCGGTGTGCGATTTCATGTTGTCGCCGACAAGCGCGAGACACGACAGTCCGGTTTCGACCTTCAATGGTTCCACCGTTTCATTCAAGATCTCATATCGAAATTCTTCATCAACAACCGACTTAGCGAGTTCACTGCTTTCTTCGATAACCGCGACACAGATCGAATGTTCAGAAGAGCTTTGTGTGATGAGGATGACATTTATTTTGGCTCTCGAAAGCACGTCAAAAAGCCGCTTTGAAAAACCGGGTATACCGACCATTCCGCTTCCTTCTAAACTCAAAACACAGATATTGTCGATGCTTGTAATTCCGCGAACGATATTGTCTTTACTTCGATTTTCGGTTTCGATCACTGTTCCGGGATCTTCAGGCGCAAATGTGTTTTTTACATAAACCGGAATGTTTTTTGCCATTACCGGCTGGATCGTTGGCGGATAAATGATCTTCGCGCCAAAATGCGAGAGTTCCATAGCTTCGCGGTATGTAATGTGCGAGATGGCACGTGTTTTGCGGACAATTCGCGGATTGGCAGACATCATTCCGCTGACGTCTGTCCAGATCTCCAAAACATCAGCTGAAACCGCAGCCGCGAAGATCGCTGCGGTGTAATCAGAGCCTCCGCGTCCGAGTGTTGTTGGTCTGCCGTTTTCATCGGAGGCTATAAAACCGGGGGCAATATAGAGTTTTGAATCGTTATTATCAAAATATTCGTCGATATTTGAGTTTGTCGTTTGAAAATCGACGGCGGCGGAACCGTGGTTTGAATCGGTGGTGATCAGTTTTCCTGAATCGATAACAAGATTCTCGATCTTTAGCGAATTGAATTTTGCTGCGACGATAGAGGTTGAGAGCACTTCACCGAGTCCAACTACGAGATCCAATGTCCGCGGACTCAATTCCTTCAAGAGAAATACACTTTCGCAAATATTTTCAAGTTCATTCAACCGCTTCTTTACGAAACTAAGCGCACTGCTTTGTTCAGTGATCGGAATAAGATCACGGATCGCCTCAATATGTTTCTCCTCTATTTCGCTTAGTTTTTCGCGAAAATTCTCATCGCCGCATTCAGCGAGCTTTCCCAAACTGATCAGGAGATCTGTTACGCCCTGCATAGCCGAAAGCACGACAATGCATTTAGACGTTTCGCAGGCGGCCAAAACAATCTTTACTACTTTTTCAATATTTTCGGAATTGGCGACCGATGAGCCGCCGAATTTAAGAACTTTCATAATTTAAATGGAATCTGTTTTTTGCGCCGGTTTGATCAACATTTAGCTAATCAAATTCTAAAACCCAAGCATGGGTCGCGTAAGCGATCGATTGACTTTAGCCGTGTGTTTCAACACACGGGATTTGAATGCATTTTTTCATGTCGCGATAGCAACATCTGATTTCCGCTAATTACTCAAGCGTCGCTGATGCGACGCATTTTCTTTTACGATTCCACCGTGTGTTGAAACACACGGCTAATTTCATGATATCGCTATGCGATAAATTTCAACTACGCCGCATCAGTCCAACAAAAAATCTTTTAGATTTTCGTAATCCGTATCCATTTCGATCGAAACTCCCGTGCGCTTCATTAATTCCGATACCGATTCCGGTATATCGACCGGAACACCGATAATTCCTTCAACCGAATCAAATTTGACCGGATGGGCGGTTTCGAGGAAAATGCCTTTGTCTTTAGGATTCTCGTCTAAGTGATCTGCCAACACGCGATATCCGACCGCTCCGTGCGGATCCAAAACATAGCCAAAATCTCTGTAAACTTCGCGCATCGTTTCCGCCGTCTGTTCGTCGCTGACACTTTCGGATCTCAAAACTGTTTTGAGCTGCGCGAAATCACTTTCGAAGATCTCCAGAATACGGACGAAATTTGACGGATTGCCTACGTCCATCGCGTTTGAAAGCGTGGAAACTGAACTCCTCGGATCTAAAATTCCACTATCGAGAAACCGCGGGATGACGTCGTTTGAATTCGTCGCCGCGATTATCTGTTTTGCCGGCAAACCAGAAATGTGCGCAAGAATTCCGGCACAGATATTTCCAAAATTTCCGCTCGGTACGCAGATCACCGGCGGCAATTCTTCGTTCCATTGCTGGAGTGCATAAAAGTAATAAAACTGCTGCGGAAGCCAGCGGGCTATATTGATCGAATTTGCGGACGTCACAAAGAATTCTTTTTTTAGGTCATCATCGGCAAGTGCGGTTTTTGCGAGTGTCTGACATTCGTCAAATGTCCCGTCGATCTCTATCGCGGTAATGTTCTTTCCAAGAGTCGTCAGTTGGAGCTCCTGGATCTTTGAAACTTTATCTTTTGGGAAGAGAATTACGACCTCTACGCCTTCTACGCCGTAAAAACCATTTGCCACCGCTCCGCCTGTATCACCCGATGTTGCAACAATTACGACCGTCTTTTCTTTCGAGTCTTTTGTAAAATGCCGAAGGCAACGGCTCATAAATCGTGCGCCGACGTCCTTGAACGCGAGTGTCGCACCATGAAAAAGCTCAAGCGTTGAAATGCGCTCGCTGATCTTCAAGAGCGGAAAATCGAATTCAACAGTTTCTGCGCAGATCTTAAAAAGCGTCTCGTCATCAAAAGCGTCACCCGTATATGGTCTGATAACCTCAAACGCAATTTCTTCTTTTGGCTTTACGCGCAGCACGCTCCAATCAATTTTTGGGATCCGCTCGGGAAAATAAAGTCCGATATCGGAAGGCTGCCCGGCGAGCGTCGCCTCTTTGAATGTGGCATGTGAACTCTTTCTGTTTGTGCTAAAGTATCGCATAAATTGCCGGGGAATCCCGTAGTTTTTGGAAAATCGAAAAAGCTATGATAAATGATTCCATTGCACAAAAACAGTCAGCAAATATTTATGGATCAAATAAGAGTAATTTCACCCGCGACGGTTGCAAATGTTGCGTGCGGTTTTGATTGTCTCGGCTTTGCCCTGGACATTCCATACGACGAAATGACGCTTCGAAAACGACCGGAGCGCGGCGTCCGGATCGTTCATAAAGACGATTTTGGCTTACCATCCGAACCCGAAAATAATGTCGCCGGCGTCGTACTGCTTTCGATGCTCAAGGCGATCGGCGCGGATTTTGGTTTTGAAGCAGAGATCACAAAATATATAAAACCCGGAAGCGGGATCGGATCGAGCTCGGCAAGCGCAGCCGGCGCGGCTTTTGCAGCAAATGAACTACTCGGCGAAAGATTTTCAAAAACCGAACTCGTAAACTTTGCGATGGACGGCGAAGAACTCGCCAGCGGCTCACGCCATGCCGATAATGTCGCACCATGTATCTTCGGCGGATTTACGCTGGTTCGTTCAAAAGATCCGCTCGATATAGTCGAGATCGGGTTTCCTCAATTATTCGCGACCGTTGTTCATCCGGAGATCGAAGTAAAAACTTCAGATGCCCGCGAGATCCTCAAGCAAACTATCCCGCTTCCGGTTGCGGTTGAGCAATGGAGTAATATCGCCGGCCTCGTCGCCGGATTAACGACGGGAGATTATGCGCTCATCGGACGGTCGCTTGAGGATAAAATTGTCGAACCCGCAAGAAAAGTGCTGATTCCCCATTTTGATTCCGTAAAATCGGCGTGTCTTGAAGCCGGAGCTTTGGGCGGCGGAATTTCCGGTTCGGGTCCGAGTATATTTATGTTTAGCGTGGATATCGAAACGGCAAAACGTGTTGAATCGGCTATGCGCAATGACTATGCAAATTCCGGTTTAGCGTTTAGCACATATGTTTCGAAGGTAAATCCGGATGGTGTGAAGATCGTAAGTCAATTGTAGCACCGGCGTCCCGCCGGCTGTCCAGGTGGCTTCCAGCCGCCCTTTTTACGCTATAAATTATTATGATGACTTGCGCGGGACGCACACGATACAGACGGCGGGACGCCGGCGCTACTTATTTAAAGCATTTCGGGCTTCTTTTAATGCTTCATCCACCCTATTTCTGGATGTTCCGCCGATAGCATTTTTTGTGTTGAGCGATTCTACTAAAGAAAGTGCGCCGAAAATGTCTTCACCGATCTCCGGGGAAAATTCCTGCAGTTCGCTGATCCGCAGTTTCTCGATCTCAACGCCTTTTTCCAAAGCGTATAAAACTATCTTTCCCGCGATCTCATGTGCGTTTCTAAACGAAACTCCCTTTCTCGCGAGATAATCGGCAAGCTCCGTTGCGTTTAGATAGCCTTTTGAAGAAGCTCTTTCTGCATTTTCTCTCTTTACACTTAAGTTTTTCAATACGATCGTCGTAACCCGCAAACAATCAGAAACTGTATCAAATGCGTCAAAAACCGCTTCCTTGTCTTCCTGCATGTCTTTGTTATATGCGAGCGGAAGGCTCTTTAGCATCGATAAAAGGCTGATCAGATCGCCGAAGACTCTTCCCGATTTTCCGCGGACAAGTTCCATTGAATCGGGGTTTTTCTTTTGCGGCATAATGCTCGAACCGGTTGCGACGGCATCGGAAAGCTCGAAAAATCCAAATTCATTTGTACAGTATAAAATTATGTCTTCGGCAAGACGCGAAAGGTGGGTCATGATCAGCGCCGAGGCGGAAACAAATTCGACGCAGAAATCACGATCCGACACAGCGTCTAAACTATTTCGCGAAACGCCTTCAAAACCGAGATATTCCGCGACCGCATTTCTATCGATCGGATAGGATGTTCCGGCGAGTGCTGCTGAACCAAGCGGAAGAATATTTACTCGTTTGCGAATCTCAGCAAGTCGTTCGGCATCGCGCCGGAGCATTTCAAAATAAGCCAGACACCAATGGGCAAAAAGTACGGCTTGCGCCTTTTGAAGATGAGTGTATCCGGGAATTACGATATCGATATTTTCTTCGGCAAGATCGAGTAATGCTTTCTGAAGATTTGTAACATCACCTGAAAGATCGTCGATCGCGGCGCGCGTCCAGATCCTCATCGCCGTTGCAACCTGATCATTTCGGCTTCGTCCGGTGTGAAGTTTTCTGCCGGCGTCGCCGATCTGCTTAATAAGATTCGATTCGATAAATGAATGAATGTCTTCCGCTGAATCGTCGGCGAAAAAATCGGTTTGAGAACGCGACTTTTCAAGAAGGCTAGTTAAGCCGTCTTGAATTTGAATTGAATCTTCAGTATTAATTACATTTGCAGCCTCGAGCCCGCGGCAATGTGCCACGCTTCCGGCAATATCTGCCTGAAAAAGCCGTTTATCAAAATCATACGAGCGATTAAACTTAAAAAACGTTTCGTCCGCCTGATCGGTAAACCTGCCGCCCCATAAATTTTTCTTTTCATTCATTTGACAATTTCCAACACAACCTCTAATTTATGCATCTATGCATTAGTTATGCAAAAACTTTGCATAACATGTATATTTGCAAATTGTCATGAAAAAATCAAAACGGCAACAAAAGATTATTGATCTGATCACCGCACAGAATATTCCGACGCAGGAGGAGTTGAGCGAACTGCTTAAAAAGGCCGGGATTTATGTAAATCAATCCAGCGTTTCCCGCGACCTCGATGAACTCGGAGTGGTCAAGATAAACGGCTTTTATGCGCTCCTTAAGGTTCAATACGAGCCGAACGCTTTTGGGCTACTTGGGATCGATACCGCCGGCGACAATATGATCGTCGCAAAATGCGAACCCGGCGTAGCGTCTGCGGTTGCTGTTTTAATTGATCGCGCAAAGATCCCGGAGCTCGTCGGGACGCTTGCCGGAGACGACACAATTTTTATTGCGGTAAAAGATAAGAACGATCAGAAAGCGGTGATCAGGAAGATTTGGGAAGTTTTTGATAAGTAGGACTTTGGCTTTTGGACTTTGGACTTCGAAAGAAACAGCCAAAAACCGAAGTCCAAAGACCAAAAACCAGCTAATAAAATGGAAAAGAAAATAAACAAAGTAGTTTTAGCATATTCCGGCGGGCTTGATACATCGGCGATGCTATTGTGGCTTAAGGAAAAATACGATTGCGAAGTGATCTGCTATTGCGCGGACGTTGGGCAAGGTGAAGAACTCGACGGTCTTGAAGAAAAAGCGCTAAAAACCGGTGCTTCAAAACTTTACGTCGAAGATCTGCGCGAAGAATTCGTCAAAGATTTTGTCTGGACAGCAGTCAAAGCAAATGCACTTTACGAAGGTGTTTATCTGCTTGGAACTTCGCTTGCTCGTCCGGTGATCGCAAAACGTCAGATCGAGATCGCGCAGCAAGAAGGTGCGGACGCGGTCGCTCACGGCGCTACCGGAAAAGGAAATGATCAGGTTCGATTTGAACTGACATATTATGCACTTCAGCCGGATATAAGGGTCGTCGCACCTTGGCGGCATTGGGAGTTTAAAGGTCGCGCCGATCTTATTGCTTATTGCGCAAAACACGGAATAAATGTAACGGCGACCGCCGACAAACCCTATTCGATGGATCGAAATCTGATGCACGTTTCTTATGAAGGCGGGATCCTTGAAGACCCCTGGGCCGCGCCGCCGGAAGATATTTTTCTGCTTACCAAATCACCCGAGAATGCCTCGGATAGCGCCGAAGAGATCGTTTTGACGTTTGAAAAGGGAGAGCCGACAGCGATCGGCGGTGAAAAGTACGGCGCGGTAGATATGCTGTCAAAGCTCAATTTTCTTGGCGGAAAACACGGGATCGGAAGAGTTGATCTTGTAGAAAATCGATTTGTTGGAATGAAATCACGCGGGATATACGAAACACCCGGCGTAACTATTCTGCAGGCTGCCCACCGGGCACTTGAATCGATCACGATGGATCGCGAGGTAATGCGTCTTCGGGATTCACTTGGGGTGAAATTTGCCGAATCGGTCTATTACGGTTTTTGGTTCGCGCCGGAATTTGAGATCTTGCGCTCGATGATCGAGCAGACGCAGAAGGAAGTTTCGGGCGAAGTGCGCGTGAAATTATACAAAGGAAACGTCACGATCTTGGGACGGAGGTCGCCGAATTCGCTTTACAAAGAACGCGTCGTAACTTTTGAAGACGACGCCGGCGCTTATGATCAGCTCGACGCCGAAGGATTTATAAAATTGCAGGCGCTGAGGTTGCGTTTGAGGAATATGGATTAGTTCTTTTAAAAACATAGGAACATAGAAAACGATAGTCTTCTTCATATTTTCTATGTTGACTTTGTTTCTATGTGTTTAGAATTTTTTGAAATTAAAGAAATGATGATTTTAGAAGCAGACAAGATCGGTTCGGCGACTTCTCCGTTAAATTTAACAAAAACGGTAAATGTAATTGACGAGAATATTTCTCCGCGGGCGGGGGATGTCGTTGTCGTTCGCGCTTTGACCGAATCCGCGACTTACGGAAATCTCGAACTCCCGAACGGGCGTTTGGCTAAGATCAATCGCGGCGATGTGCTGCTTGGGGTTTTGGGAAGACGCCGCGCGCTAAAAGGGTTTGTCGGCGATGTACCTGATTCGGTAAAGGCCGGCGACAAACTAAGTTTGCTAAATATGGGCGGCGTGATCGGCGTTTGCCTCGGGCAGCATTCTTCGATGTCGGAAGCGATAGAGCTTGAGGTGTTAGGTATTGTCGCGTCAAAACCGTCTGCCGTAGCGGACGGTTTAACGTCTGAATTTCCAGCCATTGTGAATAATGATTCGGCGCCGGTTCGCGATTCGGCGCTCATTGCAGGCTGGCAGCCTGCGCTCCCCATTTTGAACATCGGCGATAAGGCGCTGCCGCCTGCGGACTTTTTGAAGAATTCTGCACCGATCGTCGTTGTTGCAGGAACTTGTATGCATTCGGGTAAAACGGTTGCCGCGACCGAAATCATAAAACAGGCACATAACGCCGGATTGAAAGTTGCCGGAGCGAAGCTTTCGGGCGTCGCGTGTTTACGCGACACTTTGAATATGGAAGATCATGGTGCATGCGCGACTGCGAGTTTTCTCGATTGCGGATTGCCTTCGACGGTAGGCATTGACGACATGGCGGGGATGGCAAAAACGATCTTGAATCATTTGAATACTTTTGAGCCGGATCTGATCGTTGTTGAATTAGGCGACGGGATAGTTGGCGGCTACGCGGTTGATTCGGTCCTAAAAGATCTTGAGATCAAAAATGTAATCTCATCATTTGTTTTCTGCGCGCCGGATTATGTTGGGGTTGTTGGCGGAATGACTGTTTTGAAAAGTCTCGATATCGAAATCGATGTCATCGCCGGTTCAGTTACGGATTCGCAAATGGGCGAAGATT
Organism: Pyrinomonadaceae bacterium; assembly: GCA_041747875.1. GTDB lineage: Bacteria > Acidobacteriota > Blastocatellia > Pyrinomonadales > Pyrinomonadaceae > Aridibacter. The sequence continues at coordinate 10,261 of JBGTEI010000262.1, forward strand.
TTGTACAGGAGAATTACGGGATCAACGCCGGGAACGCACGGCGCGACGGGGCGCGGTTGTTCGAACTGGTAAATTTTGCTAAGAAGGATAAATTGGTTTTTGCGTAAGGTTTTCGGTAAAAAAAATCAGTACAGCGAACGACAGTGAGCATAACAATTAGCAAAAGGATGAATGGTAAATAAGATACTCGCTATCGCTCGCTGTACTGATTTACAAGATTATGGAAAAAGAGTCGAACAACAAAATAAAGATCGCGATCTTCGGCGGGTCCGGCTACGGCGGAAGCGAACTTTTGCGGATACTTTTGTTTCATCCGAATGCTGAAATTGTTCTGGTTACGGCAAATGAACACGCGGGAAAAGCGGTAGGCGAAGTTCATCGGAATCTGTTCGGTCTGACCGATTTGAAATTTGAAAAAGCTCCCGAACTCAGTGAACTCGGCGAACTCGATGTTGCTTTTTTCGCGTTGCCGCACGGTCAGGCTTTAGATCTGATCCCGCAGCTTCCCAGAAATGTAAAAGCGATCGATCTCTCGGGTGATTTTCGGATCAATGACGCGGAGATCTTCAAGCAGTTTTACAAACTAGAACACAATGCGATGGATCTCAAGGAAAGTTTTGTTTACGGTTTAACCGAAACGGATCGCGAGTCGATCTCTACCGCAAAAAATATCGCAAATCCTGGATGCTTTGCGACGGCGACTTTGTTGGCTCTTGCACCTTTAGTGGCTTTAGGCGGAAACGCGACCGTTAGGAAGCGTGCAGAAACAGTCGAGGAAATAAAGAGTGCAGAAGCCGCTGAAGAGCACGCTTCCTTACGGTCGCGTTTCTGCCCGGTACTGAACGGGAAAATTATCGTAGACGCAAAAACGGGTTCGAGCGGTTCGGGTGCAAAACCCGGCGCGAATACCCATCATCCGGAGCGCGTAAATTCTTTTTATGCATATAAACCGTTTGTCCATCAGCACGTTCCTGAGATCACGCAGCATTTGAGCGAGGTCGGGAAGTTTGAGAATGAATTCGTATTTATGACGCACAGTCTGCCGGTTACGCGCGGGATATTTGCGTCATGTTATGCGGAATTAGAGGAAGAGATTTCGACCGCGGAACTCAAGCAATTTTATGAAGACTTCTACAAAGATTCATTCTTTGTGCGGATCGTTGAGAATTCGCCAAATATTAATTGGGTCAAGAATACGAACTATTGCGACATCGCGGTCCATGCAAGCGGCAGGAATATCGCGGTATTTTCGGCGATCGATAACCTTGTAAAAGGCGCGGCCGGCCAAGCCGTTCAGAATATGAATCTGATGTTTGGTTTAGCGGAACCGACGGGATTGATCTTCAGCGGAAGCAATCCGTGAATAAACGAGTTCAGAGTTCAAACTTCAGTTTAAAAACCGCGAGCGAAGCAAGGCGGTTTTGCTTTTATTAAGAAAAATGAATTTGAGTATTTTTGACATAGATCATAACAACCGCGTTTCGCCACGCTTCGCGGGCGGAGCAAACTGAAGTCTGAACTCTGAACAGAAGAGTGATCCATGATCAGCTAGAGAAAATGCTTTTATGGGAAGTAGATTATGAGCTTTGAATCTACGGTGGCCAGGATCTTTACTCAAGAACCGAATGAGGAACATATAAATCCATGCTGCGTGGGTGGTGAGGAAATTCTTACCGAACTCAAATCCGAAATCGCAGCGCAGATGAATATCGATGAAAATTCGGTTGAAATTTATCAGGAAGACTGGGGCTGGGCACTGGAGTTTGTGAAGGACGATGTCATTTATCTGCTCGGCGTAAGTAATGAAACTGAGCGGGAGGACAAGGAATCTTTAATTGTCTTCAACCCTCAGGCGTTTAGAAAAGTTAAAAAGTTCTTCTTTTCTAAAACCATCGATGCTGCAGAAGAGTCTCAAATCTTTTCAAAGGGCGTTTTACAGACATTGGTGAAAAACGGTTACAAAATTAACTGATATGAATTTTGCAGATATAGAACATCTAGAAGAAAAATTTCAGGTCGCAACATACGCGAAGATGAATATCGCGGTTGAAAAGGGGCGCGGCTCCTGGATCTGGACGAGCGACGGTGAAAGATATCTTGATCTATACGGCGGCCATGCGGTTTGCGCGACGGGGCATTCTCATCCTCATGTTGTCGAGGCGATCAAGGAGCAAGCCGATAAGGTTTTGTTCTATTCAAATCTTGTTTATTCAGAAATTCGCGCAAAGGCGGCGGGGAAACTGGTTTCGGTTGCACCTGATTCAATTACGAAAGCGTTTTTCTGCAATTCCGGCACGGAGGCAAATGAAAACGCGATGCGGATGGCGCGAATGAAGACCGGCCGCGAAATGATAATTACATTTACCGGCGGATTTCACGGCAGAACTGCGGACGCGATCTCGGCGACATTTTTGGGGAAATACCGCGAGATCGGTAGACCGAACGTACCTGAACACTACGCGGCGGAATATGGAAATATTGATAGTGTGCGCGAATTGGCGGATGAAAATACTGCGGCGATCATGCTCGAACCGATCCAGTCGATGGCCGGAATGCGGGAGGCGACGCCGGAATTTTTCCGCAAGCTTCGCGAAGTGTGTGATGAGTTTGGAATCGTTTTGATCTTTGATGAAGTACAGACAGGTATCGGGCGGACGGGGAATTGGTTCTTTTCGGGTTCGGAGTATTCCGGCGGAATCGAAGCAGACATCATCACGCTTGCAAAGTCTCTCGGCAGCGGCGTTCCCGTCGGAGCGTGCCTGGTAAATGAACGAATTGCCGAATCGATAAAAAACGGCGATCTCGGAACAACGTTCGGCGGCGGAATGCTCGCGATGGCTGCTGTTTTGGCAACTCTTGAAGCGATCGAGCAGGACGAAATGATCAAGAATGCTTCGGAGATTGACAAGTATTTGCGCAAGAATTTAGAGGAAATTGAAGAGGTGGTCGCGGTGCACGGCAAGGGCTGTTTGCTTGGAATCGAATTCGCAGGCGACTGCAAACCTTTTCATTCAAAACTGCTGGAAAACAAAATAATTACGGGTACTTCGAGTGACAAAAATGTGCTGCGTCTGCTGATGCCGATGTGTGTGAAAAAAGATGAGATCGATCTTTTTATCGATGTTTTGAGATCGGTATAGCGAGCGACAGTGAGCAGGCCTATTATCTGCGGCGTTGGAGCATATTAGAGCTGCTCACTACGGTTCGCTGTACCGATTTGGTCGTTTGAAAATGATTAAGTTGATCACTTTCCTTTATTACACCGATTTGGGTTTAAAATAATGACAAATTTCTTAAAAACATCAGATTTTTCCCGCGTTGAACTCGAAGAATTTATTGAGTCGGCGCTGAAACATAAAAACGGTCAGATCGCTGAAAAGTCTCTTAGCGGTAAATCCGTTGCACTTGTGTTTTTTAATCCTTCATTAAGAACGCGGACTTCGATGCAGGTTGGGATATACGAACTCGGCGGAAATGCAGTTTTTCTCGAACCGGGCGGGACTTCGTGGACGCTAGAGCATCGTGAAAATGTTGTCATGGATTCGGACAAAACCGAGCATCTGAAAGATTTCGTGCGGGTTTTAGAAAGATACGTTTCGGCGATCGGCGTGCGGACATTTGCTCATCTTCAGAATTGGGAGCTCGAGCGGACAGATCCGATCCTTTCGGCATTTGAAAAATATGCGGGCGTGCCGGTCATTAATCTCGAATCGGCAATGTATCATCCATGTCAGGCAATGGCGGATATGTTGACGATCCGTGAAAAATTTGGCGATGTAAAGAAAAAAGTTCTTCTAACCTGGGCGTGGCATCCGAAGGCTTTGCCGATGGCTGTGCCAAACTCGTTTGCACTTGCGGCGGCTCAATTCGGACATGATCTGCGGATATCACACCCAAAAGACTATCAACTCGATGAAGAATTGATTTCAGAGATCGAAGCCCAAACGGAGGAAAACGGCGGAAGTCTAGAAATTGTAAATGATGCGAAAGCCGCGTTTGATAATGTTGAAGTTGTTTACGCAAAATCTTGGGGAAGTAAAAAGTTTTACGGCGACGAAAATGGAGACGTTGCGTTTCGTTCGAATCTCAGAGACGATTGGATCGTTGATGAAGCGAAGATGGAGGGATCGAATAATGCAATTTTTATGCATTGTTTGCCTGTCCGGAGAAATGTAATAGTTACCGACGGCGTCATAGAGTCGGCGCGTTCGGTGGTAATAGATGAAGCGGAAAATCGCCTTCATATTCAAAAGGCGATAATGGCGAAACTTGTAAGATAAGAAGGAAGAATTAGCCTGCGTAATTCGCGAAAGTGCGCGAAACTAACCGAAAGGTAAATAACAGGGATTCAGAGGATACACAGGGATCATTGTCTCAAGTAAAGATTTTAACAATCACTAAATATCCTCTTGGTCCCTGCCGAAAACATCTGTGTTTATCTGTGTCCATCTGTGGATAAATTTCCTTCTTTTTTTGCGCCTTTTCGCGTATTTCGCGGGCAAACCACTTACTTTGAGAGATAAAAATCATGAGTAATAAACTAGAACTTTTGCGTGAGGCGCTGCCTTATATTCAAAAATTTAAGGGCAAAACTTTTGTCATAAAATTTTCCGGGAAGGTTACTGAAGATAAAGATGTATTGGCGTCGCTTGTCGAAGAGATCGCGCTGCTGCATCAGGTCGGTATCAAGATCTGTGTCATCCATGGCGGCGGAAAACAGCTTTCGGAGTTGGCGAAAAAACTTGGTGTTGCGCAAACAATTATTGAAGGAAGACGCGTAACAAACGACGACACTCTCGATCTTGCAAAGATGATATTTGCAGGAAAGATCAATACCGAAGTGCTTGCTGCGTTTCGGCGTCGCGGGATCGATTCCGTGGGATTATCTGGAATTGACGGGAATATCGTAAACGCAAAGAAGCGGCCGCCTAAGGAAATTCTAGACAAGGCAACCGGAAATCGACAGATGGTTGATTTTGGGAATGTCGGCGATATTTTGGAGATAAATACAAAGCTTCTCAGTATTTTGCTAAACGACAATTACCTTCCGATCGTCTCCTCGCTCGGTGCGGATTCGGAAGGTGCGATATTTAATATCAACGCAGATACGATCGCAGCAGAAATTGCCGTAAGACTCGGGGCGGAAAAACTGATCCTGCTGTCAGACATAAACGGGATATATCTCGATCCAAACGATGAATCTACAAAGCTTTCGCAGATCACCGCAGATGAAGCACAGGAAATGATCGAAACCGGTAAAGCGACGGGAGGCATGATCCCAAAACTGCAAAGCCTGACAAAGATATTAGATCTTGGCGTAAAAGCGGTTCATATCATCAACGGAAATCGCCGAAACGCACTCCTATTGGAAATTTTTACCGACGAAGGTACCGGGACAATGCTGATAAGCGGCCAATAAAACCTGGGAACCCGTCCGCATAGCGCTGCAAATATTCTTTTTGTAGTAATATTACAATTCAAAATATGAATTTATTCGAACTTACTACCGAATTGATGAAAATTCCATCAGTTTCGGGTGATGAACAAAAAGTGGGTGCGTTTTTGGGGGAATTCCTCGAATCGCTTGGATATCAGGTCGAACTCCAGGAAGTGGTCGACGGACGCAGAAATGTGATCGCCTGGGCATCAGACGATCCGCAAGTATTTCTTTCAACGCATATGGACACGGTGCCGCCCTTTATCCCGCCCACAGAGGATGATGAAAAAATCTTCGGTCGCGGTTCTTGTGATGCAAAGGGAATTATTGCGTCTCAGATCATTGCTGCTGAAAAGCTTCGTGCGCAGGGGATCGATAAAATTGGTCTGTTGTATACCATAGATGAAGAAGAATCAGGCGACGGAGCGCGAGCCGCGAATGAACATCCGATCGCGGAAAAGTGCAGGTATTTGATAAATGGTGAACCGACCGATCTTGATTTGGCGATCGGTTCAAAAGGCTCGCTTCGGATGGCGCTCAAAACCTCAGGCAAAGCGGCGCATTCTGCCTATCCGGAAATGGGTGAATCGGCGATCGAAAAAATTCTGGATGTGCTTCAGGATATTTTGAAAACAGAACTTCCGAAAGACGACTTTTTTGGCGAAACTACTCTAAATATCGGCACTATCAAAGGCGGTTTGAAAACAAATGTTGTGCCGCCATCGGCAGAAGCGGGAATTCACATTCGTATGGTTTCGGATCTTGAACCGGTTGTAGAAGCACTTAAGAAAGCGATCGCCGGACGGGCGACTTTGGAAACGATGTCATGCAGTTTACCGGTCAGGATGCTTGAGGTAGAAGGTTTTAAGCAAAAGGTAGTAAGGTTTACGACGGATATTCCGTATTTAACAAAATGGGGAACACCGTTGCTATTGGGTCCGGGTTCGATCCTCGATGCGCATACTTCTCATGAATTTGTTTTGAAACGGGATTTGGAGAAGGCTGTAGAATTGTATGAAAATCTTGTGAAGCATTTATTGGGGAGAAGAGGTTTAATTGCAAATTGGGAGAGAAGAGGTTTAACCGCAAAGGACGCGAAGGACGCAAAGTAAAACCAAAGGGTTTACGAGAATTCTTTTCTTCTGATTTAAGTACCTTCGCGTCCTTCGCGACCTTTGCGGTAAAGATATTCTTATGAAAATAGCACTTATCGGATACGGGGCAATGGGGAAACTCATTGAATCTTTGGCAAAAAATAAGCGGCACGAGATCGTCGCGATAATTGATGTTGCGGAAGCGGATTTATCTGCTGTTGAGTTGGCGGAAAAGCTTCATGGCGCGGATGCTGCAATTGATTTTTCTCTGGCGGGCGCGGTTAAGAAAAATGCCGAAGCGTGTTGTTTAGCAGGAGTTTCATTGGTTGAAGGAACGACCGGATGGAACGAGGATCTCAAAGAAGTTAAACAATTTGTCGCGGAAAATGGCGGTTCATTTGTTTACGGCGCGAATTTCTCGGTTGGAGTTAATTTGTTTTACCGCGTTGTCGATCATGCGTCGGAGCTATTTGCGAAGTTTGACGAATATGAAGTTTTTATCGAAGAACAGCATCATTCGCGGAAAGTGGATGCACCTTCGGGGACGGCGTTAAAACTAAAAGAAATTATTGAAGAAAATATCGGAAAAGATATTTCGGTAACATCAACCCGGGCGGGAAATATTCCGGGAACTCACCGCGTTGGGTTTGACGGCAGTGCCGATCAGATCCTGCTCGAACATTTTGCACGTTCGCGAGAAGGTTTTGCATCGGGAGCGATCTTTGCTGCGGAATGGGTTGTAGGGAAGAAAGGGTTTTGGGAATTTTCGGAAATTATGGATGGGATTGTTGGCGAAAAGTTAAAAAGTTAAAAAGTTAAAAAGTGAAAAGGGAAAGAGGACGATGCTTTTTCCAATAGTGAAAATCTGTTGCATCTCGAGTAGGCAGGAAGCGTTCGATGCGATTAGTGCAGGAGCTTCCGCGCTTGGGCTTGTTGGTGCGATGCCTTCAGGCCCGGGGGTTATTTCAGATCAAGCGATCTTTGAAATTGTATCTCAGATCCCGCCTTCGATTGCTTCATTTTTACTCACCAGCGAGACGATTTCACAAAACATAGTCGAACATCATAAACGCGTTCAGACAACCACGATCCAGATCGTTGACGAAGTGAACGATAGAGATTATCAGGCAATTCACGATTCGCTGCCGGGAATCAAACTTGTTCAGGTAATCCACGTTTTAGGCGAAGCCTCAGTCGATGAAGCTTTGGAGCTTGCTGAATTTGTTGAGGCAGTTCTTCTTGATTCCGGAAATCCAAATTTAGCGGTCAAAGAACTTGGCGGAACGGGCCGAACCCATAATTGGGATCTGAGCCGGAAGATCGTCGAACAGTGCAATAAACCCGTGTTCCTTGCGGGGGGATTGAACGCCGGGAATGTGCGTGAAGCGATCGAAACCGTTCAACCATTTGGGCTCGATGTATGTTCAGGCGTGCGGACGGACGGGAAATTGGACGAAAGAAAACTTTCTGAGTTTTTTGAGGCGATCGAAAAACTTTAGGCAAATCCCCGATGTTTTCCTGATATTTACGCTGTATCAGATCGATGTGTTCATTGAACAGCCACCGGTTTAAGCGTATGCTTTTGTCTATGACCGATGAAATTCTTGATGAGTCCGATTTTGATGTTGTTAACATTACGCCAAACCGAAAATCAAAGCGCCGATGGTGGCTCTGGATTATTTTGGCAATTGCACTGGTTTCGCTGTTGATTTTGCCTTTTCTGAGCGGAATTTACGTTAATACGCTTTGGTTTGGATCATTGGGTTTTTCTCAAGTTTATTGGTATAAGTTTAATCTTTCACTGATCCTGTTTTTTGTATTTGGTGCTTCTACATTCCTGATCTTACGCGGCGCGTTTTGGCTGCTCGAGCGCGGGTTTGCGTCATATTCGATCACGCCGAGAAAAATTGTCCTCAACGAACAGAAGACCGTAGTTTTTGATCCAACACCCTTTCTAAAACCAGTTTTTTGGGTAGTTTCGATCGTGTTTGCGTTGGGTTACGGATTTGCCTTTAGTAGTGAATGGCAAGCGATAGGACTATTTCTAAATCAGCATTTGGATGCTGCGACCGATCCGATCTTCAATAAATCAATAAGTTTTTATTTGTTTTCGTTTCCAGTTTATGAATTGTTGAGCGATTGGCTCTTTAAGCTCTCGTTCGTCATTTTGATTGGTTCTGCAATTTATTCCGTACTAACATTTGTTCCAAAAAATGAAGCTGGACGAAAAACCCGATACAAAGTTACTTCGATCGCATTCGCCTTTACAATCCTGACGATCGCGTCCGGATTTTATCTCGACCGATATTCATATCTTTGGCGCGACCATCAAACTGTCACGGGCGTAACGTACACCGAATATTATTATGTTCTGCCGGGCCTGTTTATTCTTTTTGTGACGCTGCTGATCTCGGCAGTAATTTCGGTAATAAACGCTTTTGTCATGCAGCGATTGCGGTTTTTGATCGCAGCAGCTGTTTTACCGATCGGGGTTTTTCTTGTTGGGTTGGTTTTGATTCCGAGCTATGTCCAAAGCTTCATTGTTAAACCAAATGAACTAGATCGCGAAACTCCGTTTATTAATTTTAATATCGCCTCTACGCGCGCCGCTTTTAAGCTTGAGCAAATTGAATCGCAGAGTTTTCAAGCGGAGACAACGACCGCCGCCTTCGACATCGAAAAAAATAGCGCAACTGTTGAGAACATTCGGCTTTGGGATCGCCCCGCGCTGCAGGCAACTCTCAAACAACTGCAAGAAATTCGTAATTATTACGATTTTACGGCTGTTGACGTGGATCGATATAAAATTGACGGGCAAAAGCGTTTGATGATGGTCGCGGCGCGTGAGTTAGATGTCAACGAACTGCCGGAAGCCTCGCGAAACTGGGTGAATCAAAGATTGACCTACACTCACGGTTACGGCGTGACGATGAATACCGCAAACGGTTTTACCCCCGAAGGCCGGCCGCGGTTTGTTTTGTCAAATATGCCGGTTGAATCAACGGCTCCGGAGCTAAAGCTGACGCGACCACAGATCTACTACGGACAAAAAACCGATTCGGATGTCTATGTTTTGACCAAACAAAAGGAGTTTGATTTCCCGCAGGGCGATTCCAATACTTACACGACGTACGAAGGTACAGGCGGCATTAAGATCGGCGGAAGCCTGCGTCGTTTGGCGCTCGCCGCGGAACTAGGAGATCTGACAAAACTTTCTTTTTCGGATGATGTATTGAGCGAAAGCCGCGTACTGATGAGGCGCAACATCATGACGCGCGTTAAAACCATCGCGCCGTTTTTAATTTATGACGATGATCCGTATATCGTGGTTGATTCCGAAGGCAAACTGTCCTGGATAATTGACGCGTTCACCTCTGCTGAACGTTACCCATATTCGCATCATTACGATGTGCAGGGGAAAACCGTTAATTACCTTCGCAACAGCGTAAAAGTTACGATCGATGCTTACAATGGTGACGTAAATTTCTATGTTTTTGATGACGAAGACGCGATATTAAAGACTTACCAAAATATGTATCCAACTTTGTTTCAAAGCGGTGACAAAATGCCTGCCGATTTGCGCGAACATATCCGTTTCCCTGAAACAATGCTCAAAACACAGGGAGAGGCATTCGGGCTTTATCACACGACAAATCCGAAGATATTTTTCCAGCGCGAGGACGTTTGGACTTTGGCGAGCCTGACGGTAAAAGGACAGAACAACGATCAACCGCAACCGTTGCAGCCGTATTTTGCATTGACCAAGCTGCCAAACAGCAACGACGGACTCGAATTCGTTAAGATCGTAACCTTTACCCCCGCCAACCGAAACAATTTGATCGCGATCATGGCAGGCCGCAGCGACGGCGATGCATACGGTAAACTGATGGTTTACACTTTGCCGAAATCCCGCTTTATTGACGGACCGATCCAGATCGAAGCGCGTATTGATCAAGACCCGACACTATCAGGACAGTTCACGCTTTGGAATCAACAAGGCTCGCGTATCGAACGGGGAAATCTAATGGTGATCCCTGTTGGCGACGGGTTGCTTTATGTCCAGCCGATCTATCTTCAAGCTGAACGAAGCCCAATGCCGGAACTCCGAACCGTCGTTTTAGCAACTCAGGAGAAGATCACCTATGGTCCAAATTTTGCTTCGGCATTGGCAAATATGTTTGGAGACTCTGAAGGCAAAAAGGAAGAGCCGAAGGAAACAGAAACAGGTGATAAAAAAGACACAAATCCTGAAACTGCTATTTCATCAAAAACGCAACAATTAATTGACCGCGCCGCTCAGGAATTTGCGGATTATCAACAACTGACAGCACAGGGCAAACTCGCCGATGCAGGAAAAAAACTCGAAGATCTGAAACGCACATTGGAAGAACTGAAGAATGGCGGCGGGAAACAGTAAGTTAGTAAGAGAGTTCTCCGGAAACAAACTCTTTTCCGATTCATAACGGTTGTTTTTTTCGATCAGAATCAGATAACCGGTTTTCCCGCGTCAATAAAATCCGAAGGATCAAGCCAGCCTTTGTTGTTGGAATCGTACCCGCCTCCGGTTTTATCCCACATCGGACAAGTTTCATCGCGAAGCTCAAAATGTAAATGACATAAATATTTTTCATTTGCATTTCCAACCGTTCCGATCTTTTCACGCTTTTTTACTTCCCCCGAGGATCTTAATATCTTTTCCAGATGCCCGTATAATGTTTGTACTTTTTTGCCGTCTGGCAAATGGTGAGTGATGATGACGACATTTCCCCAGCCGGCGCCAGCATCTTTGGCGAAAGTAATTTCACCGGTCGCAGAAGCAAAAACAGGCTCGCCGCAATCGGAATTTCCTCCTGAATTTGCATTCCAATCCTCGCCGAGATGATCGTTTTCGCCTAGATCCTGAGCATTAAACCAATTGTCTTTTGAATCTTTTGCTTCAGTGACGAAAAGCTTTTCACCGATCGGATAAGCGAAGCTATTGGCGACAGGTAGTTTTTTCGAGGGTACTTGACGTGCTGACGGAGGGGCTTTGCCGCAGGAAGTAAAAAATAATCCAATGGGAACTGCAAATAGAAAAAAGACCCGCATCAAACGAAACGAGTCTTCTTTGTAGGATCTCTTCACGATAAATATATCTGCTTTATCAGAATTAAATGCACGAAATTCCTAGCTTGTTGCTGCATCCGCGGCTTCTTCTTCAAGTTCTTCCGCATCATCCGCGTCATCAGCCTGCGAATCATATATTACCGCGTCCTCATTCTCGTCTTCAGCGAGTTCGATAGTGGTTAGTTCGCCCGTCGTGTACTGCTTTTGGCTTTCTGCAATACGCGCATCGAGTTCTTGCTGAGATTTCAGCATACTGCAATTTCCTTCAAGAACGGCACCGTCTTCGATAATCAGTTTTGGCGCGTGGATGTTTCCGACAACTCTCGCACTTCTTCCCAGCGTCAATTTTTCCGCAACGATAACGTCGCCATTAACTGCCCCGTTTATAACCGCAGTTCCGACAACTACATCCGCATCTACCTGACCTGTCGCGCCAATGATCAATGTGCCGTCTTTTGATGTAACCGTCCCTTTTAAGTGCCCGTCGATCCGAAGCATTGAGTCAAAAACGGTCTCACCTGTTAAAACGGTTCCGCTTCCGACAAATCCGCTTAGCCTTCCTTCCTTAATATCGCGGGCCATTAATTCACTTTCTGAAAACGCGTTTGGCGATTGCGAATCACTGCTAAAAGAGATCGCCGGAGCATTCGTCGGCTCACTTCGCTCAGGTATATCTGCTTCGTTTAATTTAGAACTTTTTCCCATTCTGATCATTGTTTATATTACCTCTAATTGCATTGGGTTTAATTACCCATTACTTTTTTGAAACTATGAAATTGATTTTTTAGTTAACTAATAATAAGAGATTGGTGTCATCAATGTCTACCTTTTAAAGTTTTTTGGCACAAAAACCGTATTTACTTATCTGCTTTATAAAAAGATTGAGTATTGTAAGCGTGTAAAAAAAAGCAAAAAAAGGGGTCTCTTGAATTTCAAGAGACCCAACAAGTTAATACTTCAAATGCCTTGATTAAAAGTCATAGCGAAGCGCAAACTGAATATCTCGTGGCGAACTAAGCGAACCGGTAATACGTCCGAACGATGTTGAGTTAAGACCAACGTTTGGAGTGCTAAATGAATTGCTGTTCGTCGCGTTATAAGCTTCCGCACGGAATGTAAGCAAGTGCTTTTCCGACCACGGCATTTTCCATTTCTTGGAAAGTGCAAGGTCTAAATTCCAGAAACCCGGACTTCGGAAGAAATTTCTATTTCCGCTTTCGCCGTGTCTCGGAAAACGCAACGCAGCGTTAACTGCAGCCGGATCCGCGAAGTACTGAATTCCCGTACCTTCGTCACGGATATTGGAAGTAAGATCAATTGGAGCGCCGGTCAAAACTGACGGGCTGTTTCCAAAGAATCCAACCGAAAATGATCCGGAACTCGAATTGAGCGGTAATCCGGAACGCATCGTGATAATTCCGGATAAAGACCATCCGCCAACAAAAGCATCAACCCATTTATTTAAGTTGGTACCAATCGCCTGTCCGCGTCCCAAAGGAAGATTCCAGATACCATTCGCATTAAACAAATGACGAATATCAAAATCCGCGGGACCCCGACATGCATCGAGATTTCGGACATCGCAGATCAATCCACCGGTAACGGTGTTTGTAATATTGGATTGATTATCTGTCGCATGCGACCAGGTATAGTTAACATCAAACTGAAATCCTTTCGAATAACGTTTTTTGCAAACTTACCAGCATTCCGTTGTAATCAGATGATGCCTGGTTACTAATGAACGCATTAACCGCAAACTGCGAACTGAGTCCAACGTTCGGATTTAGCAGTGCGTTTCTATAGAGCTGCTGTACGAGGTCAGCTGTGCCGCCGACTTCAGTAAGATTTCCGAAAAAAGCTCTCACTAAAGTAGTACAATTCGCAACGCCAAAAGACTGACAGCTAAGATTTGGACTACGAAGATTCTTAATTCCAGAGTTAAGCTGGTTTTCGAACCACGGTTGGGCAGTAGTTGCCGCGCCAGTTTCGATCTGTGTTTGAAGAGCATTAAATGCAGCCAGCATCGATTGACCCGAACCCGGATCGATAAAATCGACGACCTGTGCAGCGTCAGA
>JBGTEI010000263.1:0-5216 GCA_041747875.1 Pyrinomonadaceae bacterium
GAAGAATTGCTTGCGGTCTATTCTGAAGAGGTCGCTGAAAAGGGAATTCGACCGGCTTCCGGTCGTCACATGGGTTATATTCCCGGCGGCGGGATCTTTACATCCGCCATCGCAGATTTTTTGGTTGACATTACAAATGAATATGCGGGTATTTATTTTTCGTCGCCGGGTTCGGTTGAGATCGAAAATGAACTGCTCAATTGGCTAAAAGGTATTTTTGGTTTTCCCGAAAATGCGGTTGGAAATCTGACTTCCGGCGGCTCGATAGCTACATTGATCGCGTTTACCGCCGCGCGTGATCGTCATCAAATAAAGGGCGAAAGGATAGCTAAGAGCGTAATTTACCTGAGTTCTCAGGTTCATCACTGCGTAAACAAGGCAATTCGGATCATCGGTTTGGAAGATGTGATAATTCGCCATATCGATCTCGACGAAAATTCAAAGATCGATTCGGGAAAATTCGGGCTTCAGATGGAATCGGATCGAAACGCCGGATTAAATCCCTTTATGGTTGTCGCGTCCGCCGGTACAACGGACACGGGCGCGGTCGATCCGCTTAACGAGATCGGCGAAACGGCGCGGGCAAACGATATGTGGTATCACATCGATGCGGCTTACGGCGGCTTCTTTATTTTCATAGAGGCAAAGAAGCATCTTTTTGAGGGAATTGAAATGGCAGATTCATTGGTCGTCGATCCGCATAAGGGCTTATTTTTGCCTTTTGGGATCGGTGCGGTTTTGGTAAAAGACCGCGAGGCAGTTTTCCATTCGCATCATTACACAGCGAATTATATGCAGGATTCGTTTGATGATGATGCTCCCGTAAACCCTTCGGATGTTTCGCCCGAACTGACAAAGCATTTTCGCGGACTCCGTATGTGGCTTCCATTGCAGCTTCATGGAATCGAACCCTTTGTTGCGTGTCTGGAAGAAAAGCTTTTACTTACGACCTATTTTCGAAAACGACTCATTGAGATCGGATTCGAAGTGGGACCCGAACCAGATCTTTCTGTCAGCTATTTTTGGTATCCGAGTAAAAATGTGGACGAGGATTTTTTTAATGAAAGATTGGTGAAATTGATCCACGAGGACGGGCGGGTGTTTTTGAGCTCAACAAAGATAAACGGGAAGTTTGTGGTCCGAATGGCAATCCTGTCATTTCGTACAAAACTTCGCCACATCGATCTTGCAGTAAAAATGATCGATGAAGCGCGCGGAAAACTTGAAATTGAAATAGGCTACGGCGAGATAGAATTCAACTAAACCCGTCACATCAAAAATATCGAACCCGTTTGCCAGGCCGTATGAAATAGTGCCTCACCGGCAGGTTTTACTTCAGTCAGCGATTCGGGTAGATACGGCTGCAGGATAAGCAGGATCGACTGAAGTCCGTTAATCACGAAATGAAAAAATATACACGGCAAGAGATTATCTGTTTTGACTCGGATCAGCGTTATTAGAAGGCTCAAAAACGTTAAAGTGATCAAGGTAGAATAATCACCCCAATATTGCGGAAAATGAACACCGGCAAAAACCAGAGTAACTAAAAAGACCGCGATTGGAACGTTAAACGTTCGCTGGAACGCTGAATACAAAACGCCACGATACACCACCTCTTCCACGATCGGTGCCGAAAAGGTGGCCATTATTGCCACCAAAAATACCATTGCCCGCGAACTCCTAAGGATCTTCATCAGATCGTTATCTTGTTCACCAAAGATCGATACCATCGCAAATGCAAGTCCAAAAACACTGATAAGCAGAAGGATCGTGTGCCACCATTTAAAGCCGCCCCATTTCCAGCCAAGCATCTCGGTAAATGAATACTTTCTGAAATTTGTGATGACCATCCACGCCAAAAACAAAGTTAACAAATGTGCGGGAATTACGGCGCCGATCTGAAGAAGCAGCGCCGTCGGGTCGTTGGTGGAAAATTCGACTAATTTTTCGGAATCAGAAAAGTTAATATTTTGGCTCGCGAGATATGGAAGCAGAAAGAGCATCGGGATCACAGCGATCAAAATGAAGCTAACCAGCCAAACAAATACCGCCATCAGACTCCCCCACGGCGGGTTGTTTGGAGTAAATGGTTGTGTTGGTTCGACGGAAGCCGCGTCCGGAATAAACGGGATTTCCGAGCTGTCTTGATTAATATTTTCCACGTGCAAAGTTTAGCTAATTAGTTTGGTTCTGCCAAATTGGTTAGATTACGAAATTGTTACGAGAGCTCTTGAATAAAGTTTCAAAAAGCTATACGCTGTAATCCCGTGGAAGCACATGGGAAAAATCCTATAAAAAATGTTGTTGCAGTAATTCCGGCGAGGTATTTATCAACTCGTTTGGAAGGTAAATTATTGTTGCCGTTAAACGGTAAACCTTTGATCTTACACACTTTGCAGCAAGCGAAAAAGGCTTCGAACGTTTCCCGTGTGATCGTTGCGACCGATGATGCGCGAATTTTGCGCGTTGTCGAGGAAAGCGGAAATGAAGCTGTCATGACGTCGACCGGTCATCAATCCGGAAGCGACCGGATCGCTGAGGTTGCGAAGACGCTTCCGGAAGGAACGATCGTCGTAAATGTGCAGGGTGATGAACCGCTTGTTTCGCCGCAAACGATAGAAAAAGCGGTCGACGCAATATTAAATGATGGATCCGTAGATATCGCGACAACGTGCGAAAAGATATCGGATATCAAAGATGTTCTGAGTCCGAACGTAGTAAAAGTTGTCTCGGACGAAAATGGTAATGCGCTTTACTTTTCGCGTTCGCCGATCCCGTTTCCGCGCGATGCTGTGAGCAAATACGGCGATCTTGAAAGCGCGCTGAATGCAGATGAAGATTTGATCACGAAATTTAGGAAGCACACCGGATTGTATGTTTATAGAAGGGAATATCTTTTAGAATTTACGGGATTTCGACAGAGCGAATTTGAGAAGATAGAAATGCTTGAGCAGCTTCGCGCTTTGGAGAATGGAGCAAAGATACGTGTTGTTGAAACAGAAGAAAGTTCGGTCGGTGTCGACACGCAAGAAGATTTTTCGCGTATAAAAGAAATCCTTGAAGAATCTAAAAGTCAGCCGGAAGAAGTAACTTTTCGGATTGCAAAAAAAGACGATATTCCTGAGATCGCAAGAATTCACGTTGAATCCTGGCAGAAATCATTTCCAGGAATAGTGCCCCAAGGGATTTTGGATAGTATGTCGATTGAAAAACGAACGGAATCATTGATCGAATTATCGTCTCAAAAAGAATATCAAACGATCGTAGCTCAGAATTCAAAAGGTGAGATCATCGGATTTGCAGATTTTGGTGAAGCCCGCAACAAAGATTTTGAGTTTGAATCTGAACTTTATGCGATTTACTTTTTAAAGGAATATCAAAAACGCGGAATTGGGAGCAAATTGTTCCGCGCGGTTATTTCTGAGATCAAAAAGGGATCTGACTCCATGTATCTTGAAGTTTTGGAGATCAATCCTTACAAAAACTTCTACGATAAGATGGGCGGCAAATTCATTTGTGAAAGTGAAAATAAGAACGAGAAGTACAATTGTAAAACTCAGTTTTACGGCTGGAAGGGTTTAAAAAATATATGAGCGATTGGATCGGATTAGGTTTTTTTGTGCTGGTTATTGCCGGAGTATTGATCGGGCTCAAAACACTTGGGAAATCAAAAGACCGGGTCCGAAGTAGCGAAGACCATGAACGGGGACTCGACGAAGGCGGTTCGATGCTTACGTCAGGAGTAAACGCCTTAAACGGTATGCTAAATCCGGGCGCCGAGAAAGGTGAAAAAGCGGTGACGGAAGTAAAGAAGGGAACATATAATAAGAAGCAGGAAGACGGGAAAGCGATCGGCGACGATATTGAAGAGGAGATTTAATGACTGAAAAACAGACAAAATACATATTTGTAACGGGCGGTGTGGTTTCGAGTTTGGGTAAAGGTTTGGCGGCGAGCTCGATCGGGTGTTTGCTTGAAAGCCGCGGTGCGACTGTTTCTTTGATGAAACTCGATCCCTATATAAATGTTGATCCGGGAACGATGTCGCCTTTTCAGCATGGTGAAGTCTTTGTTACCGACGACGGAGCGGAAACCGATCTTGACCTTGGTCATTACGAACGCTTTACGAACGCCAAGATGTCGCAGCTCAATAATCGAACTAGCGGCGGAATATATCTTTCAGTTATTGAAAAAGAACGCCGCGGTGACTATCTCGGTAAAACGATCCAGGTCATTCCTCATATTACGGATGAGATCAAAGATCGGATCCGTGCCGTTACCGAAAAAGAAAAGCCGGATGTTTTGATCGTTGAGATCGGCGGAACGGTCGGCGATATTGAATCGCTGCCGTTTATGGAGGCACTTCGCCAAATGGGTAATGAGGAAGGAAGAGGAAATGTGATCTTTGTTCATGTCACCCTCGTTCCCTATATCGCCGCAGCGGGTGAACTAAAAACAAAACCGACACAGCATTCCGTCCGCGAACTACGCGAGATCGGTATTGCGCCGGATATTCTCCTCTGCCGCAGCGAACGTCCGCTTCCGCTCGAACTGCGAAGAAAGATCGCGCAATTTTGTAACGTTCAAGAACATGCAGTAATTTCTGCACTCGATGTCGATACGATATATGCGGTGCCGCTGGCATTTCATGAACAAGGACTCGATGAACTGATCGTAAATGAATTGGGGCTTAAAGAAAGATTCTCGACGGCGGATCTGCGCGAATGGCGCAAACTGGTTTCTACTATTAAGGAACCGAGCGAAGGCGAAGTAAAGATTGGGATCGTCGGAAAATATGTCGAACTCGAAGATTCGTATAAGTCGCTGCGCGAAGCCTTGACCCACGCCGGAGTTGCAAACGATCTGCGGACCAATGTGGTTTGGGTAGAATCAGACAAGCTGATGAAAGACGATTACGAAGAACAGCTTCAGGATTTTGACGCGATCCTTGTACCCGGAGGGTTTGGAAAACGCGGCGTGGCAGGTATGATCCGGGCGATCAAATACGCGAGGAAATCCGGAACACCATATTTTGGTATTTGTCTTGGGATGCAGACGGCATGTATAGAATTTGCGCAAAATGTTTGCGGGATGAAAGATGCGGATTCGACAGAATTTAAAGAAGACGCACCTACACCTTTGATATTTAAGCTGAGGGATCTGGTTGACGTCGAAGAACTCGGCGGAACAATGCGCTTAGGATCCTGGGATTGTGA
>JBGTEI010000264.1:0-2183 GCA_041747875.1 Pyrinomonadaceae bacterium
GGGCGCCACCAACGATGCTTGAATCATTTACATCAAACTTGAACTGAGCGCCAATTTTAAGAATGTGATTTCCCAAAACCCAGTTAAACGTGTCGCTGATATCGATACTTTTTTCTGACAAGATACCCGGTGTATTTTCACCCTGCGGCGCACCGAATCTGATCCTGTCAAATGGCAGACCCTCGACTTCAATTCGGGGAATTCCAAAATTCGCATTCGGATTCGATTCCACTTCGTTAAAAGAAAATCCGCTGTAATTTACCCTAAACTGGTTAAACATTGTTCCGGAAAATGTTCGGTTATAAATTCCCGCGACAGAAAAATTCAAACGGTCGGAAATAATGTCGCCTAGCGGACGGCTTCGGCCCCCAACATCAGCGCCGGAATTTAATGTCGGCGTGAAAAATGTAGAGACTGCAAAATTATCCTTAGCGGTTGCGTTAAAATCGATTCTTGAAAAGTATTGATTTCCTTTGAAAGAATTTGGATTACTAAGTTCGACATATTGGATATCGGGAATAGTGTCAAATCCGCCGCCGATGTCCGAGTTTCCGACTCCGCCTCCGAGACGTAAATAATTCCCCCGGGTGCCGGTAATTGAACCTAGATCGAGACCGCCGTTGACCATTCGGCATCGGTCTGCCCCAAAACCTGCGAACGCGCAGCTAACCGGTATAACTGAATTAATTCGTGGTGCGATACTGGGATCGCCAAACGCCGTTGCGGTAACGCCGCCCGGTCTAAGCTGCTGAACCAGATCACGATACTGGGAAGTTTCAACAAAAGCCTGAGATGTATTACTTGTGTCACTTCTTAAACCTTCGTACGAAAAAAAGAAAAATAACTTGTCTTTTCCGGAGATGAATGGGGGTACGCCTTCACCAAAATTTAGAAATGGCAATGGTCCTCCAAAGCTGCCGCCAAATTGCTTTTGCCTCTGATTAACCCGCTGTGCAAAGCCGGGAAACTTATTAAATGCATTCAAACTTGGCTCATTATGTTTATAGAAAAGACTGCCGTGATAGTCATTGGTTCCATTTTGACTTACTACTTTTACCACCGCACCAGAGTTTCGCCCGTCCTCAGCTGAATACGAACTTGATGAGATCGTCACTTCCTTAACTGATTCCTGACTCGGTGTAATGATGGCGCCGCCGCCGTTTGTCTGGCTGTTTACGCTGACGCCATCGATCTGAAAATTATTTGCGTCGACCCTTTGACCATTTGCGGAGATCGCAACCTGATTCTCTGTTTGAAAAATAGAATTGTTTGAGCCGCCGGGTCCCGGAGAATTTGGAAATCCACTTGAAGCGCCGCTTCCGCTTCTTGCACCGTCACCAAAAATACCCGGTGTTAAACGTGCCAATTCGTAGGGATCACGCCCCGTTTGCGGAAGTTCTTTGATTTCTTGATTGGATATTGTGTTGCGAATTGAAGCATCTTCCGTTTCCAAAACGGCAACATTTGCTTCAATCGTTACAACTTCCGCGATTCCGCCCGCTTCAAGCTCGACATTTACGCCGCGAACCGTTTCTGCATCAACTTTTATATTGTCGATGAGGCTTGTTTTGAAGGAAGCTTGTTCTACGGAAATTGAATAATTGCCCGGTGCAAAACCCGTGAACCTATAAAACCCGTCGCCACTTGAAGTGGTCTTTTTTACTTCACCAGTATCTTTATTTGTGATCGTCACCGTCGCACCGGGAATCGAAGCTCCAGCCGAATCAGTCACCGAACCTTGTATCCCTGCTTTGAATTGGGCATTCGCGACGACTGCGAATGTCAGCGCGATGACAAAAACTGCTGTCCATTTTTTAATATATTTAATTCCCATTGCTACAAACTCCTCTTATCTATTTTCCAAGTTCTTTATATTCTTAGAACACGATCGTTTTAATGATCTCGCCGGCCCTCTGCCAAAAAATATACGCTTGTTCTTATTCCAAAAATTCGTTGGTCGAAGGCCTTAACTTTTTTAGTAAATCAATTTACTAAATCGTATTACTAAATCGTTTTATTAACCGTGTTATAACATTCTCACAACATTCCCGTCAATATTTTTTGCTGAATTAGATATATTTTTCTGTAGGGATAGGTAGTGCTAAATATATATTTTTTAAAGGGTTTACAGAGTTCGAGCGAGATGGGAAGGGAATTTTTCTTTCGCAACCAATAGCCCGCAA